>JALOPN010000084.1 GCA_025453875.1 Gemmatimonadaceae bacterium
CGCTAACTTGCCGGTATGGATATCCCCTCGAACGAAACCCTCGCGAAGGTCGAAGTGCTCGCCGATCTCGAGCCCGTGCTCGACGAGCTGATGGTGCAGCACGAAGCCAAGCGCGTGCTCTGGTTCCCGAGCGAGCTGCTCGCCCCGCCGCCGGACACCGACCCCGACCAGTGGGTCAAGGACCTGCGCAAGCGCGCCGAAGGCATCGACACGCCCATGCGTGTCGCGCTCGCCCTCAACCTGCTCACCGAAGAAGGGCTGCCGCACTTCCACCGCCTGCTCGCCGTGTACCTCGGCAACGAGAGCATCTGGACGAAGTGGACGAACCTCTGGACGGCCGAAGAAGACCGGCACGGCGCGATCCTGCACGACTACATGCACGACGCGAAGCTGCTCGACAACCCGGTGCTCGAGCGCATGCAGTTCGAGTACCTCAAGGCCGGCTTCCAGCCCGCGTGGGACAAGGACCCGTATCGCGTGTTCGTGTACACGTCGCTGCAGGAGCGCGCGACGCAGGTGAGTCACGCCAACACCGGCAAGCTCGCGAGCGTGAACGAGCCGCTCATCGGCGAAGTGCTCGCCAACGTGGCCAAGGAGGAGGCGCGGCACTACGTCTTCTACCGCACGATCTTCGCCGAAGTGCTCAAGCGCGACCCCGACAACGCGCTCTACTCGGCGTCGCTGCTCATGCCGAGCATCGACATGCCCGGGCTCAACATGCCGCACTTCCGCGACATGGCGGATGTGATCCGGCGCGCCGGCATCTACGGGCCGCGCGACTATCTCAAGATCGTCGAGGAGCTGATCAAGTTCTGGAAGATCGAGACGCTCACGGGCCTCAAGGAGCTGGGGCAGAAGGCGCAGGAGAAGATCCTGTCAATCCCTGAGCGCCTGACGCGCGTGGCCGACATGATGGAGACGCGCAGCCGCGCGAAGACCTTCCAGTTCGCGGTCGCGTTCAACAAGGAGTTCGAGATGGCGTGAGGGGCGGTGTCTGCCTCATGAGATAACGACGCCCCGACACGCGATGCGTGTTGGGGCGTTGTGTTTGGGTCATCAGTCGATAGAACGTGGGATTCGTTGTCGTAGTCGTAGGCCCACGAGCTTCAGAGTCACAGCGAGGCAGACGAGCAGTGCAGCGAGCCATCCTGTCGATGGCCACGCCGCCAGCAGGCCACCCACGATGCACATCGAAATGGCGTCAGCGAGCCAGCTTCGATCGCGCCGCGCCTGAATGACGTGCCACGCGCCGATGATCGCAACACAGGCAAGTCCGACGGTCTCCAAGATGCTCATGAACTCCTCTCTCGTGTACCTACTCGCGCGAGGCCAGCGAGCCTGAGAATCTGGAGAGAGCGATCAATCGACGGCGTCGGGACTCCTTGTGGTAGCGCATTGATCCTGCACGATTGATGTGCTTCGTACAGCACCCAACCCATGGCAGCAGCTGCGATTCCGAGTGCAGCCGGTGTGACCATGCCGGCGCCAACCGCGTATCGAATCGAACCACCAGCGATATAGCGCCCGAGCCATTGGGCCCTCGTGTCGCGCGCTCCTCGCAGGAACGACTTCACACCGTGACCCGTCACAATCGCCAGTGCTGCCTTTCCGATGCACTCAAAGTCAGCAGCTGACGCTTCGCCAGAGATCGTAACGGCAGGGAACAACTGCATCCGCGGACTTGTGATCGGACGACAATCCTCCACCTCCTTCGGAGGCCCCCAGCGCGTATCCGGATTCACATTCACCACCTGTTCATCCCAGGCGGCCTCGTACATGACTTCAGCATCGATGAGGCCGAGATCCACCTCATACTCAAGCGCATACGTCAGAGCGATTTCGTCTGCAACTTCTTCGAGAGTGAGGGAATCATCCTCAGCGTAGTAGTCGGAAGTGCTCATGGCCGTGAAACGCGCCGGTCGCAACAGCAACGGTGAGTGCTGCGATTCGCGCTGCGGCACGCGGAAGCTGCTTCCGGTCAGTCCGCTTGGTCGCGTGACTCCCAGATCGATGCGTGTGATCAAGCGACCTCTATGATGGTACTCGAGGAGCTTTCGAGGCCCTTTCGGACCATCGACGAATCGCACGCTCCTTGTCGGCACGAGCACTGGCAATGCGCTCGTTCCGCTTGAGGTGGCGTTGGCAGCGCTCAAGCCAACCATGAGGTCAACGAGTCCTGGAACCCGCTGCGCCATGACGCTCTGACGCAACTTCGCCGCTTCGTCACTCGCTCGACCAGAAGCCTTCTGCGTGGCGATGGAAAAATCGTGCGCTGGCGTTCGATTCTTGGCCAAGAGTTCACGAACCTTTGGCCCGCTCCGGCGCTCGGGAAGGAAGCCTTCAACGGCGGGTACGCCCTGTGCCAACGCCACAGAGGTGTCCCGTGTCGTTGAAGGAGCGACCGGATTCATCGAAGACCCTATCGAATCGGAGTCGATGCTGCTGCAGCCAGCGACGAAGATGACCGAGCTGAGCACGATCCAACATGTCGCAATGAGCCCGAGGACCTCACGTCCTACGGCAGAGTGGCGGCGCTGCGGGGGGGGGGGGGGAGCCGGTCATCTTCTTCTCCGTCTTGACACGGTGGGCAATGATCTGCGGTATCCGACGAAGTCGCTCTACAGTCACTTCGTTCCAGCACGGACGAGCTCGACTTCATCTGGTGCGCTGGACTGCTCAACGTCGCTGCCCGGACTCCCGACGACCGTGTACTCGGGAACTACCCTTCTGGCAATGCGACAAGGGCAGCGAGCGATCGATACTCACCGGTTTTTCCTGCCGTCTCGTCACAGGCGCCAGGCAACACGAATTCGTTTGTTGACTTCGGAACCGAGGACGATCTCGTCGTGCAGCATCGGCGTCGCTTCAGCAGTTACACCCGCGAAGGGGCCGGGGATCACCCCTGCGCAAACACCGCCAGCCACTCCGGCCAGTTCCCGCTCAGCTCGAAGAAGTCCTCGAAGTAGACGAGGCCCGCCCCCTCGAGCGTCTCGATCAGCTCGCCGAGCGCCGACTCGCCCACGAGCGGGCCGACGGCAATGAGGGCGCCCTCGACCCGAAACTCGTCGGGCGTCAGGTTGAGCGCAGCGTCGAACTGCTGACGGGTGAGCCCCACGCGCTCGAAGGCGTCGCGGCGGATGAGCAGGGTGGGGGCGGCGGAGGGCAGACGGAGCGGCATGCCGGAAAGCTATCGCCCCAACGCGTCGTGCACCGGTGCGCCACGTCGAGACTGTTCGACGTCGCCTCGGAAGACCGCCGCCAGTGTGACGGCGCTCCGCTCGAACGCGGTGGACCACGCGCGTAGATCGTTGTCCTCCGACGGGAGCACCACATCGGCGAGCGTCGTCAGCACAGGGTGCTCACGTAGCAGGGCACGCGCGCGTACGGCGTAGGGATACGGGGTGAGCGGGTGGTCGCGCGATGACTCTTCCCAGAACATGATGGCGGCGGCGGCACGAAACAGCGACGACCACTGCGACCAGCTCACGGAGAGACCAGCGGCCCAACCAAGCAGCGGAGACCACGCCTCACGATGCGCCCGGTAGCGGGCCGGCGATCCGCGGTCGAGTCCAACAAAACGGGCGAGTGCCAGATCAGCCGCAGCACGGCGAACCGACGCGACCGTATAGCCAGTCTCGTCCGCCAACGCACGAACCGAGAGCGCGGCGTCGGGATGCGCCAGCAGTACGGCGAGGACATCGGCCTTTACTCCGACGCCGAACGCGAGGCGAAGCCGGAGCATGAGCGACGCCGGCGCGCGCACATGCGCGCGAACGTTGCGCATCGTTCGAGCCGGTGTGGCGCGAACGGACGGTGACATCAGCGGTTTCCACCGAACATCCCTGGCAAGGTCGCACGCGACCGCCGCAAGCCACGCGATGTCCGCATCGTCGTTGCCAGCTCGCGGGTCGCCCGGCCGGAGATTGCGGAATCGCTGCACACTGAGCAGATCCGCGTTCGTCGCCACCCAGTCCGCGATGACATCTTGCAGCCGGCGCTCGTGGTGCATCATCGCGAGCGACGCGTGCAGCAGCGCCTCCGGATCAACGAGGCGCACAACGTCGTGCGAGACCGTCTGCACGTCATCCGCGTTCGACGACATCAGCGGGGCTGATGCGGCCGCGCCGAGTTGATGCCATTGTCGCCACACGGCGGTCAGCATCGCACTTCGCAGTGCACGTGCCGTATCCTCCAACACGTCGCGAGGCGATCGCGCCGCTTCGTCGTCGAAGCCCTTAGTCGGCGAGGTCATTGCGCAGGTGACGGAGTACCGTGTCGAGCACGTCGGCAAATACGGGCGACGCATCCTGGGTCGCGACCCACGCCCCCGCAGCCTGCAACTCGGCAGCGTTCGGTCGGAGCGCGAGCAGGTCCTGGTAATGCACACTCGATGGTCCGGGCGCATCAGCGGCGGCGAACAACTTGAAGAAGATCAGGTCGTATCGATCGACGAGACCGACATGCAGTCCGCCGAATCGGTACCAGTGCACACGGGTCGCGAGCCCGACAGGTAGGCCAGCTCGCCACTGGAGTGCGGGTCCCGTGTTCAGCCAGTTCGGATCGAGGCCCAGGTCAAGCGCCACCGTGCGCGCAGCGGCGACGAGAGACGCCGGTAGCGGCTCGAACGGCGGCTGCAGCGGTGGGCAACTCGCGGCGCCGACACTGTCAGGCGCGGCGAATGCGAGGATATCGACGTCGATGGTGGCTCGCTCCAGGAGCCCCAGCAGGTTGAGCGCGGCGCCGCCGAGGATCACGATGTCGTGCCGCTCGCCGTCGGCGGCGAGCAGTTCGCCGACCAGTTGAAGAGCGCGTCGAATGTCGGCGCTACCCTTGAGCGTCATAAAGTATCTCGCAGGTTGATTTAAAACATCATTGCAAGATATTTTATAGAGTTTGCCGATAGCCTGCAAGGGCGACCGCGGTTCGCCAGAAGCCCGGGACGGGCTACCTTCCCCGCATGGCACCGTTCTCCCCAGCCGCCCTCGAGGCCACGTTCGACGTGCTCGTGATCGGCGCCGGCCACGCCGGCACCGAGGCCGCCGTCGCGGCGGCGCGCGCGGGCGCGTCCGTCGGCCTCGTCACGAGCGCGCTCGAGACCATCGGCCAGATGTCCTGCAACCCGGCTATCGGCGGCGTGGCCAAGGGCACGGTCGTGCGCGAGGTGGACGCCCTGGGCGGCCTCATGGGGCGTGCCACCGACCTGGCCATGCTCCAGTTCCGCATGCTTAACGTGGGGAAGGGGCCGGCCGTGTGGGCGCCGCGCGCGCAGTGCGACCGGGGGCTCTACCGCCGCGCCGTGCGCTCGCTGCTCGAGGAGCACGCGGCCATTCACACCATTCAGGGCACCGTCGCCCGGCTCCTGCTCGACGGCGAGCGCGTGGCCGGCCTGGAGACGCTCGAAGGACGCCGCTTCGGCGCGCGCGCGGTAGTCCTCACCACGGGCACCTTCGGCCGCGGCCGGTTGCACATCGGCACCACCACGCAGATCGCTGGCGGGCGCGCAGGCGAAGCGGCCAGCACACACCTCGGCGAACAGCTCGACGCGGTGGGGCTCACCACGCTCCGCTTCAAGACGGGCACGCCGCCGCGCATCGACGGGCGTTCCGTGCACTACGCCGGCCTCGAAGTGCAGCCGAGCGAGGTGGACGAGCACGACTGGAGCTGGAGCGCGTTCTGGGACACGCCGCGTCGCGACGGCGCGCTCACGCGACACCCGGCGCAGCTGCCGTGCTTCATCACGCACCTCGAGGCGGCGGGCAAGGCGATCATCGCCGAGCACATCGGTGAGTCGGCCATGTACGGCGGCGCGATCGGATCGCAGGGGCCGCGCTACTGTCCGAGTGTCGAAGACAAGATTTTGAAGTTCCCCGACGCCGAACGTCACCAGCTCTTTCTCGAGCCCGAAGGGCACGACACCACGGAGCTCTACGTCAACGGCTTGAGCACGTCATTGCCCGCGCCGGTGCAGCTCGCGGTGTTGCGCAGCGTGCGTGGTCTCGAAGACGTGCGCGTCACGCGCGCCGGTTACGCCATCGAGTACGACTACTATCCGCCCACGCAACTCGACGCGACGCTGCAGTCGCGCGCGATCGCGGGGCTGTGGTTTGCGGGACAGGTGAATGGCACCACCGGCTACGAAGAGGCGGCGGGGCAGGGGGTGATCGCCGGGCTCAACGCGGCGCGCTGGGTGCACGAGCGTGAGCCCGTCGTGCTGGGGCGTGAGACGAGCTATCTCGGGGTGCTCGTGGACGATCTGGTGTCGCGCGGCGTCGACGAACCATATCGGCTGTTCACGTCGCGCAGTGAGTTCCGCCTCACGGTGCGTCAGGACAACGCGCTCGCGCGTCTCGCACCGATCGGGGCGTCACTTTCGCTGTACGACGCGCGCGAACGGGCGTGCATCGACGCGCGCTTCGCGGCGGTGCGTGAGGCGCGTGCACTCGCGTCGTCGTGCAACGTGACGCCGGAGCAGGCCGCGCCGTTTGTCGCCGCGGGTGGCACGACGCCGCTGCCGCATGCGCAGCGCATCGCGGAGGTGGTGAAGCGACAGGGCGTGACGTTGCGCGATCTCTTCGCGGCGGCAGGAGTGGGTGAGACGTTGGCGCGCGACGCGGTGATTTCGGCGGAGCTCGAACTCAAGTACGAATCGTATGTCGCCAAGGAACAGCGTGCGGCGGCGCGATTGCAGGCGATGGGTGCGCTCGCGTTGCCAGCGGACATGGTGTACGACACGTTGCGCACGATCAGTGTCGAAGCGCGCCAGAAGCTCGGTGCGCGTCGTCCGGCCACGTTGGCGCAAGCGGCGAGCATTCCCGGCATCAGTCCGAGTGATTTGCAGAACCTCGCGATCGAACTCGAACGTCGTCGTCGCGCGCGTGCGGCGCTGTAACGACGCGTCGTCGCGTCACGGTCGCGCATCCTTCGCGTTCCTCGCGCCCCTCGCGAAGGGGTGACTGAGCGGCTGGAAGACGAACCGAAGAAGAGCCGAAGACAAACCAAAGAAGAGCAACTGCAAACGCCCTGTTCTTCGGTTGCGGTTGCACTTCTTTGGTTTGTCTTCGGTTTTTCTTGGGTTCGTCTTCCAGCGGCTCTGTTGCAGTTGCCGTGTGCCCTGTGCGATGTGCAACGCGGCGCATCCGCGGCGTCTCCTGTGGTGTAGGACAGCGAACCCATTCACAGAAGGAGTCCGGTCCATGACCGTTATCCGTTCGATCGTCACTCGCGCGCGTGCTGCGGCGCCGCGACGCGCTCTCGTTCCTGCGCTGCTCGCCGGTGCGGCGATGCTTGGCGCCACGTCCATGCTTTCTGCCCAGACCGTGATGACTCGTCAGCCACCGCAGATCTCCGTGACCGCGCAGGGCAGTGTGGACGTGACCCCGGATCGGGCGCGGATCATGCTCGGTGTGGAGACCGAGGCGAAGACCGCGCAGGAGGCGGCGCAGGCGAACGCCGCGGCGCAGACGCGCGTCATCGACGCGCTGCGTCGACTGGGGATCGCGGCAACAAACATCCGCACGAGCGGGTACAACGTGTCGCCCAAGCAGGAATACCTGCCCGAGGAACGAAAGTGGCGGGTGGACGGGTATCAGGTGAGCAACCTGGTGGTGGTCACGCTCGAGCCGGTGTCGAAGGCAGGCGAAGTGATCGACGCCGCGCTGGCGGCTGGCGCGAATCGGGTGGCCAGCCTGACGTTCGAGGTGAAGGACCCGACGGCCGCACGCGAGCAGGCCATCGAGGAGGCGGTCACGCGGGCGCGTCGCGAGGCCACGCTCGCGGCGAAGGCGGCGGGCGGTGAACTCGTCGGACTGCTCGACCTCACGGTCAACAGCTTCGAGGCGACACCGCGCCCGATGATGGAGATGATGGCCATGCGCGCCGA
>JALOPN010000379.1 GCA_025453875.1 Gemmatimonadaceae bacterium
CGAGCAACTGCTCGCGGTGCGGCGTGGTGATCGGATCTCGGTGTTGTACAGCAACAAGGACTACGCGTCCGAGTGGAACTTCCATCCGGACAACAAGCGATTCATGGGGAAGGATCCGACACGGTTCGGCGTGAACATCGTGGTGTATGCGCTCACGCACTGAGTGGCTGGAGCGCGCGCTTCGAGGCCTCGGACTGCTGGCGCTCGTCGGTGCGCTGGCGAGTACGGCGCGTCCGTCCCGTGTACTGATGCCGCCGAGTGTCGATTCGTTGCGTGTGGTGCAGCGTGCGCTCGACTCGAATCTGGTCGATGCAATCACACGCGGTGCGTTGTTGCCCTCGCAGCTGCTGCTGCGTGTGGTGCCCGACGATACGGCGCGCGCGTTGCTGCACGCCGCGCGCGACGCCGGCCTGCCATTCGGTTGGTCGGTCGATGCCGGCGTCTCCTTACCGGCCCTCGGTGTTTCCGCGCAGGGCGTTTCAGCGCCGGTTGGTCAGACCACGGTTCGCGCGTCGGCAGGGAACGCGCCGTGGCTCACGCTGCACGATGACATCGGGTGGGTGGACAGCGTGAGCGCGCCGCGCGACGACGTGATCTGGACGCTGCCGTCATCGAGCGGTTCGTGGTGTGTGAAGTCGGCGGCGGCGCGGGCGTGTGCGCGCTCGGCGGTGTCGTCGCGGCGTCCGCGTGTTCGGGTGTACGGGGCACCGGGCTGGGAGCTGCAGTTCACGCACACGAGTCGGTATGCCGCGGTGGTGGCCCTGGACAGCACGTCGTGGCCGGACGCGGCGGCGATCGCACGGTTCGTACGCGAGGGGGGCGGCCTCATCGTGCTCGCGTGGCGCCACTCGGACCTGAGCGACCCGCCGTGCCTGGTGCGCTGCGCAGCGCGGCGACGCTCGACGGCCTCCCGCTGCAACCGCCGCGCGTCGTGTCCGATGAGGCGGTCGTATTCGAACGCAGCGCACGCCCCGGCCAACCGCCGCTGCTGCTCGCGCGACGGTTTGGGGCGGGGCGTGTCGTGCAAGCTGGCGTGCGTGACCTCTGGTTGTGGCGCATGACCGGCGGCGACGATGCGCCGGCGGCCCATCGCGCCTGGTGGGAACGGCAGCTCATTCGCGCCATGGGCGCCGCAGCCACGCCCGATGATCCGGCGCGGTGGTTCGGAGGCGAGGCGGCGCCGTTGGCCGACCTCCACGCACGTCTGGGGCCCCCGTCGCCACTCGAACCACCAACAACAGCCGATACGACGCCTCCCGCGCGCCCCTCGCCGTGGTGGCTGGTGGTGTCGGTCGTCGCACTCGTGACCGAGTGGTGGCTCCGTCGACGGCGCGGCGCTCGCTAGCTCGGCGTTCGTGGCCATGGCCCCACCGCCGTTCCACGCGTAACATCAAGCATGACGGTGGCCTTCCTCTCGCATCCTGACTGCGGCCGACACGATACCGGCTGGGAACACGCCGAGCACGTCGGTCGACTGCGCGCCATTCCGAGCGCCCTCAAGTACCATCCCGAGCTCTTTCACGCACTGCAGCATCGTGAAGGGCGTCATGCGACCGTCGATGAGCTCGCACTGGCGCACGATCGGGCGTACATCGAGTCGGTGCACGCGCTGGTGCTCGCGGGTGGAGGACGGCTTGATCCGGACACGGTGGTGAGCGACGGCTCATGGGACGCGGCCACGGCGGGGGCTGGGTGCGTGCTCGATGCGGTGGATCTGGTGATGTCGGGGGACGTGCAGCGCGCGTTCTGTGCGGTGCGACCGCCCGGGCATCACGCGGTGCGGGATCGGGCGATGGGCTTCTGCCTCTTCGGCAACGTCGCCATCGGTGCACTGTACGCCCTCGCACGCCACGGCGCGCACCGTGTGCTGATCGTGGATTGGGATGTGCACCATGGCAACGGGACGCAGGCGCTGGTCGAGCACGACGCGCGCATCCGGTTCGTGTCGATTCACCAGTGGCCGTGGTATCCCGGAACGGGCGCGCGCGAGGAGCGCGGTCCGCACGGCACGATCTGGAACGTGCCCATGCCGGCCGGACGACCCGCCCACGAGTATACCGATGCCTTATGGCGCGCGATCGACGAGGCCACCACCGACTGGACGCCCGATGTCGTCCTCATCAGCGCAGGCTTCGACAGTCTCGCGAACGATCCGCTTGGCGGCTTCACGTGGACCATCGATGATCTGCGTGACATTGCGCAACGCTTGTGCGAGCGGGCCAACGTGTGGTGCCAGGGACGCGTCGTGAGTGCGCTCGAAGGTGGTGCATGTGCTGGTGAATACGTGAGCGCGCCCGCTCGGTGCATCGGGTCGCCCTGGCGTGGCGTTCTGTTGGCGCTGCTGGTGGTGAGTGCCTGCGGGCCAGCGCCCACATCGGACGCTGCCGCGGACGCGCCACCGCTGCGCGCGCGCGACAGCGCCGGTGTCCGCCTGGTGTCTTCCGGATTTGCCGAACGCGACACGGGACCGCTGCTGCGCGTACTCGATACCGTGCTCGATGGATCGCGCGCTCGCGATGAAGCGGTGGTGGGTCTCGTGTCGATCCAGCCACTGGCCGATTCCTCACTCGTGTTCTTCAGTGCGAGTGAGCCGGCGTTGTGGCGCGTGCCACGCGCCGGAGACGCACCGCAGCGCCTCGGCGAGAACGCGGCGTCGATCGGTGCCCTCTCGGCGCGTTCGCTGTTGCTGCCGTACACCCCCGATACGTTGTTGCTCTGGGATGCCGAAGCCGGTCGCCTCACGCGTGTCACCGCCGATTCGCTCGTGGCTCCGCGCACGCTGGCGTATCCGATTGCGCGACTGTCCACGGTGAGTGGCGCGCTGCGCGACGGTTCGATCATCGGTGTCACGATCACGCCGCCCGGCGAGCACGCGCTGGGGCACACGCGTGCACCCGCGGCGCTGTTGCGCTTCGCTGACGATGGTGCGCTGCTCGATACGCTCACGGAGTTCAATGGTCCGGAGCGCGTCGTGCAGGCGGGGCGTACGAGCGGCGAGCCGGACCAACGTCCGATGCGTGCGGTCAGCGTGCCCTTCGGACGTGCGTCGCTCTGGTCGATCGGACGTGAGAGCGTGGTGCTGTTCGACACGGAGGGATGTCGTATCGAGCGCTTCGGGAGCGATGGACAGTTGCAGCAGCGTCTCGATATCGGGTGTCGCGTGGAGGCGATCACCGAACGTGACAAGCGGCAGTTCCTCGAGGAGGTGCTCGCCACGGCGAAGTCGCGCGCGGACTCCACGATTCGCCGTCGCTTCGTCGAGCAGTCGACGTTCCCATCCACGAAGGCGACGGCTTCGGGGCTGCTGACTGATGCGTGGGATCGGCTGTGGGTTCGCCTGCCCGTGCGTGATCTCGAAGAACCGTGGCGCTGGCAGGTGTTCGACGCCGACGGAACACCGGTGGCGACGTTCCGGCTCGGGCGGGAATGGCGGATCGCAGCGGTGCGCACCCGTGATGTGATCGTGGTCGCCAACGATCGCGAGGATGCGCCGCCGGTCGTGGGGGTGGCGCAGTTGCCGCCGGGGTTGCAGCGTGATCGCTGAGCATGGCCGCGATGGTGCACTGAGCGCGCTCTGGACCATGCACTGCGCCGACGCGGACGCCGCCAGTGGGCCGGCATCGGCGGAGACGCTCACGCTCGATGCGCCCCTCGACGAGCTGCTCGCGCGCGTGCGGCTGGGGGACGGACGGCTCTGGGTCCATCTCGATGCGACCAACCCGGCACAGCACGCGTTGCTGGCGACGCACTTCGGCTTTCATCCGCTCGCCATCGAGGACACGCTCAATCCGGCGACGCGGGTGAAGGTGGAGGAGTACGACGGGTACCTCTTCGCGGTCGTGCGCGGCGTCTCGCTCAACGAGACGACCGACGATCCCTACGATCTGGCGACGCATGACCTGCACGCGTTTCTGCTGCCGCGCGTGCTGGTGACCGTGTCGGCTGGACCGCACCCGTCAGTCCTCGAGATCCGGTCGCGTGTGCAGCGGTCTCCGGATGTGCTCGGGCGTGGCCTCGACCGCCTGCTGCACGCGCTGCTGGACGACATCATCGATCGGTACTTCCCGCTGCTGGACCGGATCGACGAGTTCGTGGATGACGTCGAAGAGCGCGTCTTCGTGA
>JALOPN010000085.1 GCA_025453875.1 Gemmatimonadaceae bacterium
CGCGTCGGCGCATCCGACGCCGCCAATCTCCGGCGCACGCTGCGCGCGTTGACCGGCCTCACGTCACGCGCGCTCATGGCGAGCGGCCGGCATCCCGTCGACCTCGTGCTGGCGAGCTGGCGCGAACGAATGGCCGCCCCGCCGCCCCGCCGCCCCGCCGCCCCGCGGAGTAACGCACGGCGTGCCGCTCTTGCTCGTGCACCGCAGCGGCACCGGTAGCCACCGTTCCTGCCTGCGCACACCTCACATCCGCGCGCGAACGCCGCCGTCCTCCCTCGTTCACCTGAATGCTTCACAGGCAAGAAAGGGGCGCTTATCTTTCGTTTGATGAACACTGCCCCCTCTGTCACCCCAGATGCCGCGCACGTGACCGCCAAGGCCGTGCTCGCGGCGGCGGCGCGACTCGGACTCACCCACCGGCACCTGGCGGCGGCCATTGGCGTGAGCGAGGCGTCGGTGTCCCGGCTGCAACACGGGCGCGGCATCGATCCGGCGCGCAAGGAGGGCGAGCTCGCACTACTGGTCGTGCGCCTCTACCGCTCGCTCGACGCGCTCGTGGGCGGCGATGACGCACAGGCACGTGCGTGGCTGCACGCCGACAACGCGCATCTGGGTGGCGTGCCTGCCGAACGGATCCGCAGCGTGGAGGGGCTCGTCGATGTTGTCGGCTATCTGGACGCGATGCGCGGGCGACTCTGAGCGGCGTCCGCTGCGTCTGACGGCGTGGCGCGTGGTAGAGGCGCAGCACGAAGTCTCTACGCGCAAGCTCGTGGACTCGGCGAGCGAGCAGGCGCTGCTGGAGACGCTCGTCGAACGCGTGAAGCCGCCGGCGGTTGGGAGTGCGCAGCAGCACTACCTGCTCACGACGCCCTTTCGCCATCCGCCGCTGCGTCACGGCTCTCGCTTCGGCACGCGGATGGAGCGCAGCCTGTGGTATGGCGCGGAGACGCTGCCGACGGCACTGGTGGAGGTGGCGTACTACCGATTGCTGTTCCTTGAGGGGACGAGCGCGGCGCTCTCGCCGCTCACCGCCTCGCTCACGGCGTTCAGTGTGCGTGCGCGCTCGGCGAACGGTGTGGACCTGGTGGCACCACCGTTCGCGACCTTTCGCGACGCGATCGCGGCACCGGCGTCCTACGCCGCATCGCAGGCGCTCGGCGCGGCGATGCGCGCGGCGGGTGTGGAACTGTTTCGCTATCCATCCGCGCGTGATGCGAACGGTGTGAATGTGGGCGCGTTCACCCCCGCCGTATTCGGCCGAGCAGCGCCGCGCGAGCTGCAGCGGTGGCACGCCGTGGCGACCAGGGATGTCGTCGAGTTCACGCGGCGCGACCTGCGTCGTGCGCCCGAGAGCGTACCGGTGCGACGAGAAGCACTGCTCGTGCAGGGTGTGCTGCCGCGGCCAGCGGTGTAGGGAGCGGTTCGGGGCGCACCGGGCATGGGCTTGCAGATTGGAAATGGATTTCTGTTTTGCAGACATGCTGCCCCGCCTCCTGCTGCCCGAACTGCGTCACCCACTTTCCCGGTACCCCGCCGTCGCACTCGTCGGACCGCGCCAGTGCGGCGAGACCACGCTCGCGCTGTCGCTCGGCGGCGCGTACTACGACCTCGAGCAGCAGGCCGACCGGCTCCGCTCTCGTCGTAGCGAGTCCAGACCTCGGGAGCGGGTCAGCGCGGGGTAGGCGGCGGCAGGGTCCATGCGGGCGGGCGATGCGGGGACCACGGTCTCACCCGCGATCCCCGCCGCTGGCAGTTGTTGCAGTCAATGGCTAACTTGTAGTCATTGACTACAGGAGGTGTCATTGGCGGTCATGACGATTCGAAACATCGACGATGCCATCAAGACGCGACTGCGACTGCGCGCGGCGCTGAACGGCCGCTCCATGGAGGAGGAGGCCCGCGATATCCTGCGCGCCGCGCTCTCCAGTGAGGTCCCGCCGCCTCGAAGTCTTGCCGACGCCATCCGGGATCGTTTCGGAGCGCTGCATGGCGTGGACTTGCCCGACGTGCCGCGCGATTCGATTCGGCCGCCTGTGGACTTCGGTGAATGATCGTCCTCGACACCAACGTCATCTCCGAGCTGATGCGCCGCGCCCCTGACCCGAAGGTCATGGCCTGGCTCTCCACGCAGCCGTTGGCCGGTGTCTTCACGACCTCGCTCACCGAGGCAGAGATCTTCTACGGACTCGCGCTCCTGCCCGAGGGACGGCGTCGCCAAGACCTGCTGGCAGCCGCGCGCGGCTTGTTCGACGAGGACCTGGCCGGCCGCGTGTTGCCGTTCGATACGGACGCCGCGCGCTTCTACCCGGACATCGCCGCTGCGCGTCAGCGACGCGGTCAACCCATCAGTCAGGTCGACGCGCAGATCGCCGCCATCGTGCGCTCGCGTGGGGCGCGACTTGTCACACGCAATGTGCGCGACTTTGCAGAGTGCGGCATCAGCATCACTGATCCGTGGGTCGACGCCTGACGCATTCCGGTCCACCGTGACGCGTGGCACCAGCTCATTCCGACGTCTCCAGGTTCGAGCGCTGCTCACGACACCGCACGCACCGTTCGCCACCCCGCCATCGCGGCAGCAAGCCGCGCCACCAGCCGCGCAGGCACATGCCGCACAGCAGCCGGTGGCACGAAGGGCAGATGCCGCCGTCAAGCGGCGCGAAGGAGCGATCGCACTGTTCGCAGCGCGGAGCAATGGACATGAAGGGCCGTGCGTTGCAGATCGAGAACCGCGACGCGGGTGCGGAGACGCCGCCCTGACAATATGGCCTTCCGTAGCCCTGTCCGCGCGCGTCGTCAGCGATCGTCGCGCCGCCCGTCCCGATTCCGATCGCGGAACGCGCGGAACGTGTGGCGGATGTTCTGCTCCACCCGCGCACGCGCCTCACCCGGTACGCTCGCGTCGATCGGGGAGATGAGCCCACCGCCACGTCGCGCAAACCACGCGCCCACGTTCACATCCACCGTCACGCGATCGCCCTCGGGCCCGAACGTTATTGGCGGCGCGAACTCGAGTTCGTACTTCGCACGCGTTCGCGTGACATAGGTGAACGGCTGTCCGTTGAAGCGCCCCTCGACGATCGCGCTCACGCGACGAAAGCCGGGATGCGCGGCAAGGAACGCGCGATCCTCGGCGTCGTCATCGTCCGGCGTGTGCAGCACGAGTTCGAGTTCCTCGTACGTGCCCGCCGGCACCTGCAGTGCAATGGCCGGCGTCACGCCGTCGGCCAGCGGCAGCTCGATGAGGAACGGACCGATCTCCACGTCGTCGTCGCAGTCATCACCGCGCCGAGGCAGGTCGTCACAGTCGTCGTCATCGCCGACACGCTCGAGTTCGACCTCGCGCACCACGAGCTGCACCCGCGAGATGAGCAGCTCATCGCTCCCGCTCGTCACGCGCAGCCCCGCCGACACGCTCTCCGAACGTGCGGTGCCATCGGTCGTCCCCATCGGCTGGCCATCCATCGGCGCGCCCGTCGCGCCCGTTGTCACCGAGAACGCCACCTGCGCGCCGCGCACCGCCGACGGATCGGTGCTGCCGGAATCTCCGCACGCCGTCAGCGCCCACACACTCAACGCGGTGGCACCCAACCGCCACGGGAAGTGAACGGTGGCGCGTCGTACGCGCGCGTCAGAGCGGAAATGGAACGGTGCGGACATGGCATGACCTCCGAAACGAGCGAACCAGCGCGCGCCCGTCGCGCGCCGCTGCCACAGTCTCACGCCACCACGGCCTGCGCGCCGTGACGCACCGCACGGGCCGTCGGTGATGCGGACCGCGCGCCGCGTGCCCATATTCCCGCCGTGCGATACTCCCCCTCGGAGGTGCGGTGACCTCACTGCGAACCTCGTGGCATACCACGCTCGTCCGGCTCGGTCGCCATCGTGCGACCGCGCTCATCACGGGCATCTCGATCGGCCTGTCCGTCGCACTCACCGCGGTGCTCGCGCATCTCGCCAATGCACCGGCTCGGGAGCTGTGGCTCTGGTACGGACCAGCGACGCTTGTGCCGCTCGTGGTGGCCCCCATCGCGAGCCGCCTCGTCCTCTCGCTCGCCTTCGCGCTGGAGGAGGAACGCTCGACCACCGCACGGCAGGAAGCCGAGCTGCGTGCCGTGCTGACGCACGCCCCGATCGGCATCGCACGGCTCGCGGTCGACGGCACCGTGCGCACTGCCAATCCACGCGCCCGTGCGCTGCTGGGCCTCATCGATCCGGCCCATCAGGACTCGGGCGTGGTGGACCCGGGCGCCGAGCGACACGCCGCGCCCGCTCCCTGGGCCGAGCGCTTTGCCGACGCCGACGAACGGCAGGCGTTTGAACGCGCCCTCGCACTCGGGCTGCCGCTCGAAAACGTGCGCTGGCGCTGGCATGGCCCCGATGGGGCACCGTGCATCGTACGCGCCGCGCTCGTACCCATGCCGACCAGCGACACACGACGTGGCGACCGAACACCCGCGTCCACGCGCGCCGAGCTCTCCGAACGTGGCGTGGTGCTGCTGCTCGACGACATCACCGAACGTGAATCGGTGGAGAGTCAGCTGCTGCGCGCGCAGAAGCTCGATCTCGTTGGTCGTTTGTCGGGGGGACTGGCGCACGACTTCAACAATCTGCTCACCGTGGTGCGCGCGAGCGTCTCCGCGCTGGGCGGCGCCGAAGCGTCCACCGAGCTTGCCGCCATCGATGACGCGGCCCGCCGCGGCGCGCGCCTCACGCGGCGGTTGCTGAGCATCAGCCGACGTGACGTGCTCTCACCGGTGCCGCAACGGCTCGAACCGCTGCTCTTCGATGCGGTGGATCTCATGCGACGGGTGCTGCCACCGCGTGTCCGGCTCGAGACACCGACCGAAGTGCCCGACGTGCTGCTGGCGCTCGATCAGGACGCGATTCAGCAGGCGCTGCTCAACCTCGTCGTCAACGCCCGCGATGCGATTGCGGCCGACGGTGTCGTGCGCATCACCACGCACGTGCAGGACGTCGCCGCCGGCGCTGTGCTGGTGCTCGCCGTGCACGACACCGGCAGCGGCATGCCACCCGACGTGCTCGCACGCGCGAGTGAACCGTTCTTCAGCACGAAGGCCACGCATCAGGGCACCGGACTCGGACTCGCCATCGTGCACAGCACGATGCAGCGCCACGGCGGACGGCTCGTGTTGCACAGTGTGCACGGCGAGGGGACACGCGCCGAGTTGTGGTTTCCCGTACTCGCTGAAGCCGCCCTCGGCGCGACGCAGCACGCGCCACCGCGCCGTAATTCAACTGAGTCCGCGCACGTGGCGACGATCGAACCGGCCGTTCACGTCACCGGCGCGCACGGACGCGTGCTGCTCGTCGAAGATGAGCACGAAGTGCGCCTCGCCACCGAGCGTGCACTGCGTCGCCTCGGCTACGACGTGGTGAGCGTGGGCAGCGTGTCATCGGCGCTGCAGACCATGCACACCGACGCGGGCATCACCGTCGTCCTCTCCGACGTGATGATGCCCGATGCCACCGGCTTCGACCTGCTGCGTGCCCTGCGTGAAGAGGGCCGTGACGTGCCGGTCCTCTTCGTGTCGGGGTTTGCGCTCGAAAGCATCGATCGAGTGCTCGCCGACGACGCGCGCGCGTCTTTCCTCGCCAAGCCGTGGACGTTGAGCGCACTCGCCGATGGATTGCGCGCGCTCGGCGTCTCGCCGCCGACACCGTCCACGCGCAACGGCGAAGGCGTGCGGCGCGTGTCGGCGTAGCCGTTCAGGCGCTCGGCCGCCCGTCCTGCACGAATGCGAACTGTCGGCCTTGTCCACCCACCGTGGCGAGGTGAATCCAGAGCACCGCCAGCGCTTCGAGCAGTGACGCGTTGCGCAGCGGTCCCGCATCACGCCCCGTGAAGCCGAGCGTGCTCGCAAGCGCGATCACATCCGCCCGCGCGGCTGCATCATCGGCCGCGACGTAGGCGTCAGCGGAACCGTGCGCCATGCTCGGGTCGCTCTGGATTTCGGCGCCGAAGTGATTGAACGCCTTCACCACTCGCGCGTTCGGCAACGCTGCGGCGAGATGCGCCGCCATCGACCCCTCGGCTGGCGGATCATGCACCGGGCCGTTGTCCCACCGCACCGGATTGGTGCAGTCCACCACGATCACGCCGTTCGGCAGTGGCGCATCCACGAGCACCTCGCGCGCCGCCGCGGCGGGCAGCGCCACGAACACCACACCCGCGTGTCGCACTGCGTCATGAATGCCGAGCCGCGGAACTTCCGGCACCGGCAACGGCTCCGGCTCGGCTTCGTCTTCCACGAGCAGCCGCTTCGGCGCGCCTTCGTCCTTGAGTGGCGGTGCTTCGCGGACGCCGAACCACACGTGAAAGCCGGCCTCGTGCAAGCGCGAGGCGAGGGCCTGGCCCACCCTGCCCGCGCCGAGCACGGCGATGGGCGTCAACGAATCGATCATGACGGTGTCGATCGTGGGAAGATGATCGGTCCGCTCCGAGTGCACGGCACCATGGACTCGCCACTGAGTCGCGACAGGAGCTGCAATGTCGTCTCGCCCGGGAACTGCCGGCGCAAGGCGTTCAACGACGCGGCGCGCATGGATTCGCTCATCGCGAACATCACTCGCAGTCGCTCCGCGGCTGCCATCCGGCGAATCGCCTCGCGTTGCCGATCGGCCGCTTGGGGCGTGGTGTCGTCCATGCGCAGCAATTTACTGACCACCCCTCGGTCTCGGAACGGCTCGGCGCATGTCCCGCGTCGGCGTTGACGCTAAGTTCTCCCGTCATGTCCACCCGCCCCGGCCGCCCCACGCTCGCCCAGCGACGCGCGCTGCGCGCCCACGTGCGCGCGCACTGCGAGAACCGCCCCGGCACGTATCGCATGCTCGCCGAGAGCGGCCGTGTGCTGTACGTGGGCAAGTCACGCGCGCTGCGCACGCGGCTGCTGTCGTACTTCCGGGTCAAGGGGCGTCGTCGCAAGTCGGCGCGCATTGTCGGCCACGCGTTCGCCATCGAGTGGAGTTACGCCAACGACGAGTTCGGTGCGCTGCTGGCCGAGCTGCGACAGATCAAGCAGCTGCGGCCACCGTTCAACCGCGCGATGATGGACGACGAGTGGCCACGCGCGTACATCGCGCTCACCCGCGGGCCTGTGCCCGGACTCCGCCTCGTGCGCCGCACCGATGATCCGCGCGCGAGTGGGCTGTGGGGACCGTTTCGCCTTGTGTCGAAGGTGGGCGACGCGTTGCGGGCACTCGCGGACGTGACCGGCGTGCGGGATTGCACGATCGAAGAGACGGTCGGTACCGTGCGCGGTCGCACCTTGCGCTTCAGCGACGATGACGTGATCACACGGCACACCGTGCGCACCCGCACCGCCGGTTGTCTGCGCGTGGACGTCGGCACCTGCGTCGGCCCGTGCATCGGCCAGGGAACGCGCGCGCCGTATGAACGCGCCGTGCAGACGGTGCGGGCCTTCCTCGACGCGCGTGACGATGCCCCGCTGCGACTCGCCGACGCGCACATGACCGAGGCCGCCGCGGCGCTGGCCTTCGAACGCGCGGCCGCGTGGCGCGACAAGCGGGAGCGGCTCGCGTGGCTGTGGAGTCGAGTGATCCGGTTCCAGGCCAGCATGGATCGGCTCACCTTCCGCTATGACGTCCCGCCAACACACGCCGACGACACGGGGCGCGTCTATCTGGTGCGTCGCGGTACCGTGCGCGCCGATGTGCCGGCCCCGCGCACGGCCGAGGAGCGGCACGCCCTCGAGACGCTCGCACAGCGCGTCTTTCACGGCGACGACGAGCACGCGGACGACGTACCCATGCACGACCTCGACGAGTTCTATCTCGTGGCCAGCTGGTTCCG
>JALOPN010000086.1 GCA_025453875.1 Gemmatimonadaceae bacterium
CGAGCGACTCGAACGGCTGGGCGTCATCGAGCGGCACGCGCACGGGCAGGTTGTTCACGAACGCGCCCACCATCGACTCGACGCCGTCGAGCTCGGCGGGACGTCCCGCGAAGGTCGCGCCAAACACGACGTCCGATCGGCCTGCGCGCTCGCCAAGCACAATGGCCCAGGCCGCTTGCACGATGGCGTTGAGTGGGCAGCGCAGTCGTCGCGCGAGTGCGGTGAGACGGGCCGTGACCGCGTCGTCGAGGACGGCGGTGTGCTCGTGCACACGGCCGCGCGCACGAGCACTCGAGACGAGCGGCGTGGGTTCGCGCAGTCCCTGCAGGTACGACCGCCAGAAGGCGCGCGATGGTGCCAGATCGATGGTCTGATACCAGCGCAGGTAGTCGCTGATGGCAGGGCCAGGCTCAACGGCGAGCGACTCGCCGCGCGTGATCGCTCGATACGCGGTGGAGACATCCGCGAGGAGCAGCGGCCACGACCAACCGTCGATCTGCAGATGATGATGCGTCCAGATCAGGCGCGTCGGTCCGCCCGACTGCTCGACAAGCGTGAGCCGCATGAGCGGTGCCTCGTCGATGCGCAGCGCGCGCGTGCGATCGGTCGCCAGCAGCGCCTCGAACGCCGCCGCGTCGGCCACACGCGCTGTCTCCAGCGGAATCGACACGTGAGGATGCACTACCTGCACGGGGGCGGCTCGCCCGTTGCCGTGGAACGCGGTGCGCAACGCTTCATGACGCGCTGCCGCGTACTCGAACGCCCGCTGCAGCGCGCCCGCGTCCACACGACCGGTGAGCGTCCAGTGCCACTGATCGAGACCAGCCCCCGGTCGCGCGACCTCCAGCGTGTAGTACAGCTGCTGCATGGGCGTGAGCGGAAGTGCGACGTCCGTTGTCACCACCGCATGACCGACCGACCCCGCTGCGCCCGTCGTCGTCCCCGCTCCCGAGGCGAAGGCACGGAGCGCGTCCACGCTCGCGTGGGCCATGTCGGACACCAATGCGTCGGGCACGCCCGCGAAGGTCCACGTGAACTCGAGGCAGCCGTGCTTGATCCAGCTGTTGATCTCGAGCAGGTGCGACCGCGACGATCGCGCGTCGTACCACGTGCCCGAGTCTTCCGATGCGAACGAGAAGAGCGTGCTCTCGGCGGTGACCTGATCGAAGCGGCCGAGGTAGTTGAAGAGCACATCACGCGCCGGCACATCGAGCGACAGCAAGCCGAAGGCGAAGCCACGCTCGGGCACGGCGCGCAGTGCCCGCTGTGTCCGTTCGATGCGCTCGGGCAGCGACGCGCCGGCATCGAGCGAGACGGCGAGTGGATAGATCGTGGTAAACCACCCCACGGTGCGCGACAGATCGAACGGCGACTGCTCGCGTCGTCCGTGACTCTCGAGATCGATGGCCACATCGCGCTGGCCGGTGCGGTCGGCGATGGATCCCATCACGCTTGCGACGAGCACCTCCTCGAGCTGCGCTCTTGCCGCCGGCACCGCCTGACCCGTGAGCGCGGCCGTCTCGTCGGCCGACAGACGCACTGTGATCGACCGCGTCTCACCCACGGTGGTGGTTCGCGCGGGGACATCGGGTGCCAGGCGGAATGCCCGCGCCTGTTCCACCCACCACGGACGCTGCACGGCGATGGTGGGTTCCTGCGCGAGTTCGCGCAGGTGATGCGCCCAGTTCACGAACGGCGTGGGGACCGGCTCCGGCGCCCGTCCCGTGAGCAGCGATTCGAGGTCCTCGAGGAGAATGCGCCACGAGACGCCGTCCACCGCAAGGTGATGAATCGCCACGTACAACTGCTGGCGTGCCGTGAAGTGCACGACGGACAGCTGGAGGCCCTCAGTGACACGCAGCGCACGCTGCGCCTCGAGGCAAAGCGCTTGCAGGGTCGCGTCGCTCACCGGTTCGGTCACGTCGCGATACACGAACGCGGGTGTGTCGAGCACTCGCTGCTCGCCATCGCGGAACGCGGTGCGCAGCGCCGCGTGGGTTCGCACGAGGTCGGTCAACGCGGCGCGCAACGTGGCCGACTCGAGCGGCCGCGCGAGGTCGAACAGGAACGCCTGCGTCCAGTGATTCGGATCGGGCAGCGTATGCGCGAAGAACCACCGCTGAATCGGTGTCAGCGGCGCCGGGCCGCTGATCGGGGCCAGTGACCGCGATTCGGCGGGTGCTGCGGCGCCCTGATCGGCGACCAGCCGTTCAATCGTGCGCTTCTCGAACAGATCACGCGGCGTGAGGCGAATGCCCGCGCGGCGCGCTTGTGAGACGATCTGGATGCTGAGGATCGAGTCCCCGCCAAGTTCGAAGAAGTCCTCGTCGCGTCCGACGCGCTCAAGCTTGAGCGCGCGCGCCCAGATCTGCGCCAACTGCGCCTCGGCCCCGTCGCGCGGCGCGACGTACGCCGCCGCGCTCCGCTCGCGTGTGCTCTCGTCCGGTGCGGGCAGCGCCTTGCGATCGATCTTGCCGTTGTTCGTGAGCGGGAAGCGATCGAGGTAGACGATCGCCGCCGGAATCATGTACGGCGGCATCGCGGCGCCGCAGAACTCGCGCAACGCGGTGAGCGTGCCCGCGTCGCGATCGCCCACGAGATACGCGACGATGCGCTTGTCGTTCCCGGTGCCAAGCACGGTGACAAACGCTTCCCGTACTGCGCGATGGCGCAGCAGCACCGCCTGGATTTCCCCCAGTTCGATGCGGAAACCGCGAATCTTCACCTGATCATCGCTGCGCCCGAGGTACTCGAGGTCATCACTCGGCAGGAAGCGCGCGACATCACCGGTGCGGTACAGCCGCTCCCCCTCGCGGTACGGATGCGGCAGGAAGCGAGCGGCGGTCAGTTCGGGGCGATTGAGATAACCCGCCGTGACTCCCGCGCCACCAACGAAGATCTCTCCCGGTACACCGATGGGCACCGGATGGCCGTGCGGATCGAAGAGGTGGATCTCGAGATCGGGGATGGGTCGGCCCACGACGCTGCCACTCGCCAGATCGGCCTGACCGATGGGGCGATAGGTGACGTGCACCGTGGTCTCGGTGATCCCGTACATGTTGACCAGTTGCGGACGCTGATCACCATGCCGTGCGAACCACGGACGCAGACTTTCAAGCTCGAGCGCTTCACCGCCGAAGATCACATAGCGCAGCGCGAGCGCGCTGGACGACGGACCGGCACGTTCCTCGGCGGCGATGAGCTGCCGAAACGCCGACGGGGTCTGGTTGAGCACGGTCACCTGCTCGCGCGCGAGCAGCGCGAGGAAGTCATCCGGCGAACGGGTCACATCGTAGGGCACCACCACGACGCAGCCACCGTACAGCAGCGCGCCCCAGATCTCCCACACCGAAAAATCGAACGCAAACGAGTGGAAGAGCGTCCAGACATCGTGCTCCCCGAACTGGTACCACGCCTCGGTGGCCGTCATGAGGCGCACCACGTTGCGGTGCGTGACGCGACACCCCTTGGGCTTGCCGGTCGATCCGGACGTGAAGATCACGTACGCGAGATCGTCGGGATCGGCCAAGACCATCGGTGTCGTGTCGGGCAGCGTCGTGCCCTCGGCGATCGAGTCGAACGTCACCACCGTCGCCGCCGTGGGCGGCAGGCGATCAACGAGCGCGGCCTGCGTCAGCAGCACCGGCGCCGCGGCGTCCTCGAGCATCCACTGCAGTCGCTCGGACGGATACGCGAGGTCGATGGGCAGGTACGCGGCACCGGCCTTGAGAATGCCGAGAATCCCGATGACAATCTCGGCCGAGCGATCGACGCAGATCGCGACGATGTCACCGCGTCCGATGCGGTGCTGCTGCACGAGCTCGTGCGCCACGCGATTGGCTGCGGCGTCCAGCTCGCGATACGTCCAGGTGCGCGCTTCGAATCGCAGCGCAGGTCGGTCCGGGAACTGTGTCACCTGTGTGGCAAACCACTCCGCCAGCGTGCCCGGGACGGGGGACGTGCTCGGCGTGGCCCACGTCGCGTGCAACGATTGCAGTTCTGCCGGTGTGACGAGCGCAAACGTGTGCAGCGGTGCGTCGGGTGCCGCCGGGAACTGCGTGAGCAGCGTGTGCAGATGCCCGAGCATGCGGCCAATGGTGGCCGCACTGAACTTCGCCGGGTCGAACTCGATCTTGAGCCGGAGGCGCTCGGTGCCGTGGTACGCCGCAACGGTGATCGGGAAGTTCGTTCGCTCATAGAGCGACACGTCGCGTCGCGCCCACGCACCGCCGAGCGCTCGCATGCGCTCGCCGAGGTCGAACGTCTCGAAGACGACAATGCTTTCGAAGAGCGACTGCCCCTTCTCCACGTCGCTCCACGCCTGCACCCGACTGAGCGGCGTGTGCTCGTGCGGCCGCATGGCCAGCCACTGGTCACGAAGCTGCTGCAGCAGCGTGGTGAGCGGTGTGTCCGGTTCGACGCTGGCGCGTACCGGCAGCGTGTTGATGAAGAGCCCGACGGCGTCTTCCACGCCGGCGATCGCGCTCTTGCGACAGGCACGAGTGCCGCCGAACATCACGTCGGTTTCGGCGGCGTATCGGCCGAGCAGGACTGACCAGGCCGCTTGCACGAGCGTGTGCATCGTGACCCCGCAGCGCTGCGCCAGCGCCTCGAGTGCGCGCGTCTGCTCGGGGGTACACGCCACCTCGTCCTGCCAGACGAGTGGGTCCTGTCCACGATCGGGCAGCGTATCCACCATGAGCGGCGTCGGCGCGGTGAAGCCGGCGAGTCGCGTCGTCCAGTAGTGGCGCGATGCGGTGTCGTGATCCTGCGCCACGCTCCACTCCACGAACTCGCGGTACGGGAGGCGCGTCGGCGTGGTGTCGACCTCGTCGCCTCGCACGTACGCGTCGTAGGCGGCGAACAGATCGTCGAGCAGGATCGGAAAGCAGCGGCCGTCCACGAGCGCGTGGTGGATGGACAGCAGCACGCGGGTGTCGCCCTCGCCGTATTGCAGCACCGTGGCCCGCACCGGCGGTGCGACGGCGAGCGTCAGTCCCTCGGTGCGATCGTCGTGCAGGCACTGGCGCACGTCGCGATCGCGCTCGTGCGGCGGCACATCGTGGCGCACGGAGACGCGTACCTCGGGGACCGCGTCGTCCACCAGCTCCTGATACGGGTCTTCTTCGGTGTCCCAGACGAATCGCGTCCGCAGCACGGGGTGCTGCTGGACGAGTGCGACCATGGCGCGAGTGAAGGCGTCCACGTCGATCGACTCATCGGTCCGGACCAGCATCTGCTCGATGTCCACGCCGGTGATGCCGTGGATTTCGTGGAAGAGCATGCCGGCCTGCAGCGGCGTGAGCGGATAGCCGCGACTGATCTCCGCCGTGGCGTTCGGCGCGGACGGCATGAGTGAGTCGCTGCGATCGGATGGAGCAGGCATTCCGGACATGAGACGGGACAAACGGACACGGCAAGCCCACGGCGGCCGAGGCCGTCGTGATGGGGACCACCCCGAAAGTGTGGGGGACCGCACCGACAGGACGACATGATGGCATGTCGGGGCACATTCGTGCACCCGGTGCCGGCGAGGCCGGTGGGCCTGTGGCGAAGCCGCCGCGCGTCGCGTACCGTTTCGAGTGCCCACCCGCGGCCGAAGGTTCCCGCCGCCTCCCCCAGTCCGTCCGGAGACCCCGATGCGCACGTCGCTGCTGCTCGCTACCCTGCTGGCGCTTGGTTCGACCTCGGCTGCCGCCCAGCAGCCACCGGCCGCGGCGGCCGGGCAGGCGCCGCCACGTAGGCCCGCGAACGCCCCGCGCACGATCGAGGGGGTGAACACCGTGTGGATCGAGCAGCTCACGCAGCCGGAGCTGCGCGACATGATTCGCGACGGCTACACGACGGTGCTCGTGATGACGGGCGGTGTCGAGGACAACAGCGCGAACCTCGTGCTCGACAAGCACAACATCAACAACCGGCTGCATGGCGAGATGATCGCGCGTCGGCTGGGCAAGACGCTCGTGGCACCGCTGGTCACGCTCGAGCCGGGCAACCCCGGTACAACGATCACACCGGGCCGCGCCGGTCCGATGATCACGCAGGCGACGTATCGCGCACTGCTCTTCGACATCGGCAACTTCCTGCGCAGCATGGGCTTCAAGGAGATCTACTACCTCGGGGACAGCGGCGGGAACGCGGGCGGCATGCGCTTCGCCGCCGATTCCCTCACGAAGCTCTACGCGAACGACACGGCGCGTGTCGTGTTCAAGCACGTGGCCGAGTACTACAATCACACGTCGCACGTGCAGCCGTTCATTCAGAACGAGCTCAAGATTCCGGAGCAGATCCGCATCGGCGCGAGCACGGGGAGCAGCGGCTTGCACGAGGAGCTCGCGATTGATGCGACGATGGCGCTCGTCGATCCGGTGTCGATCCGCTATCCGCAACGAGTGAAGGCGGGCGAAGCAGAGATCAACGGTGTGAAGTTCGAGTCGCTCGAGTGGCTGCAGGAGATCGGCCGGAAGGTGGCCGAGCTGCGGACGAAGCTCACGGTGGACGCGATCACGGCGTATCGGGCGACGCTGGCGAAGCCGTAGGGGCGTGCAGCGACTGCGGCGCCCTGCACACCGGGGCGCCGCAAGGCAGCGGTTGCGCTACGCGTCATTTGCGCGTGTCGCCGGCACTGCGCCGACCGTCCCGAGCAGCTCGAGGAACCGCGCGACATGCGCCGCCATGAACGAGCGACTCGGATAGAGCACCGAGATTGGGCGTCGGGCGACTTGCGCGTCCGGGAAGAGGCGCACGAGCCGTCCCTCGCGCAGCGCGTCGTCGCACACGAAGGACGGGATCTGCGCAATGCCGACGCCGGCCAGCGCGAGATCGTGCAGCGCTTCGACGTCATTCACCGTCACCACCGGCGCGATACGAACCGTAGTGTCATGCAGGCGCCAGGTTTCCGCACTGCGAAACCCCACACAGCGTGCGGAGGGCAGGTCGGTCACTGTCGGTGCGCCGTGCACGGCGAGATACGCCGGACTCGCCACGATGTACAACACGCCGTGGCCAAGTGGTCGCGCGAGGAAACGGGAATCCTTGAGGCGGCCGATCTGGATCGCGAGATCGACATCATCGCCGATCAGGTCGATGGGCCGGTTCGTGAGGGTGACGGAGACGCGCACGCGCGGAAACTGCGCGACGTACCGGGCGATGACCGGCGTGAGAAAGCGACGGCCATACAGCGTCGGGCTCGCGATGCGCAGATGTCCGACCGGTTCGACCTGCCGTGCACGCACCACGTTGTTGGCGTCGGCGATCTGCGTGGCAATCGCCTCGCAGTGCGTGAAGTAGACATGGCCCGCGTCGGTCGCGCGCAGTCGGCGGGTCGTCCGCTCCAGCAGACGCACGCCCAGCGAACGCTCCAGGCGCAGGATGCGGGCGCTCACCGCCTGTTTGGTCATGCCCAACTCGTCGGCGGCGCGCGAGAAGCTGCCGGCGCGTACGACGGCCACGAACACCAGCATGTCCTCTGACCGCGGCTCATTTGTCATTGTCATGATGACAATGTATCACAGGAGTGCAGTATTGTTACGCTGAGCATGTCAAACGAGGTTATGGCATGCCTCCCACGAAACTCATCGTCGTCGCCGGCGCCACCGGGCGCCTGGGCCAGCTCACCATCACCGCGCTGCTTGCGCATCCGGACGTGCGGATCCGCGCGCTGGTCCGCGATCCCGCGTCCCCCAGCGCCGCGTCGCTGCACGGTCGCACCGAGGTCATGCGCTTCGACGCCGAGTCGGCGGATGCGGCGGCCTGTGCTGCGGCGACCGCCGGCGCCTTCGCCGTCGTGTCCACGCTGCAGGGCGGACCCGG
>JALOPN010000380.1 GCA_025453875.1 Gemmatimonadaceae bacterium
AGGCGAGCGTCCCGGTGAGGAGCCGGGTGGCAATCCAACGCGACATGGCGACGGGGTCGAGCGAACGGATGGAGCACAACGCGAGGCAGAACGATACGAACGCGGCGCCGCCAGAGGCAGGGCGGCCTGTGCCGTGGCGCCGCCGGCTGCGCCACGCGCGCCAGCGCGTGGTCGTCGCGAGCGTGCGCGCCAGTCGTGATCGGCGGGTGCGCTGGGGCGGCGCCGGCGCCGTCGTGATGTCGGTGCTGACCGCCGGCAGCTGGTACCAGACCTGCGGCTTCGACGGCTGTCCCAGTGTCGAGGTGCTGCGCGAATGGCGGCTCGCGCATGATGGGACACTGCTCGGCTACATCGATCCGGTGCGTCGTTCACCCGTGCCGCTCGCTCAGGTGCCGCAGCATGTGCGCGACGCCTTTGTGGCGGTCGAAGACCGGCGCTTCCGCGACCACGATGGCGTGGACTGGCGCGGCGTGGCACGCGCGACGGTGGCCAACCTGCGTGCCGGTGGCGTCGCCGAAGGCGCGAGCACGATCACGATGCAGCTCGCGCGCAATGCGTTCCTCACCGACGAGGTGCGCGGCTTCAAGCGCAAGGCACTGGAAGTGCGGTACGCGCGCCTGCTCGAGAACGCACTCGACAAGGATGAGATCCTCGAGCGTTATCTCAACACGATCTATTTCGGCAACGGCCTCTGGGGAGTCGAGGCCGCCGCGCGCGATCTGCTGGGCAAGCCGATCGCCCGCGCCTCGCGGGCCGACGCAGCGCTGCTCGCCGGCCTGCCCAAGGCGCCGAGCAGCTACAACCCGCGGCGCAATCCCAAGCGCGCGCGTGAACGGCGTGATGTCGTGGTGGGTGTGCTCGTGGACGCCGGTGTGATCGATGCGCGTGAAGCCGACCGCATTCGGACACGGTCGGTGCGTCCGCCGGCGCGCGCGTGGCGACCGTCGTGGCCTGAGGCAACGTGGGCCAGCGACGTGGTGCGCGCGACGCTCGATTCGCTGCGCAAGGCCGGCACCATTCCGGCCGGATTCGCCGCGCACGATGTCGTGGTGCACACGACGATCGATCGTGTCGCGCAGCGTGCCGCCGAACGCGCCGTCGCGGAAGGCGCGCAGCGGCCGTGGTGGGTGGTCGTGCGCTCGAGGCACGCGGCTTCAACCGCGCCCTCTCGGCGCGGCGTCAGGTGGGGTCGACATTCAAGCCGTTCGTGTTCGCCACCGCCATCGCCGAGGGATACGCGGGCAACCGCATGCTCACCGATGAGCCGGTGACGCTGCGCACAGGTCGCACGACGTGGACGCCCACCAACTATGGTGATTCGCGACTCGGTCGCATGACGATGCGCACGGCACTCGCGCGCTCGAACAACGTGGCCACGGTGCGCCTCGCCCAGGACCTTGGCAACGCGCGCATCATTCGCACGGCGCGCGCGAACGGCATCACGGGTGAGTTGCCCGATGTGCCGTCGCTCTCGCTCGGCGCCGCGTCGCTTACGCCGCTCGATCTCACCACCGCCTACGCGCCCTTCGCGAACGGCGGCTGGCGCGTCACGCCGCACGTCGTCACGCGCATCGAGGATGCCGACGGTGAGCTGTTGTGGGAGCGTCCGCTCGACGTGCGCGAGCGCGTGCTGAGCGTGGAAGACGCGTTTCTCGTGACGTCGATGCTGCAATCGGTCATCGATGCCGGCACTGGTCGCCCCGTGCGCGACTACGGGATTCAGGGTCCGGTGGCCGGCAAGACCGGCACCACCAACGACGGCGCGGATACGTGGTTCGTGGGCTATTCGCCCTCACTGCTCACGAGCGTCTGGCTCGGCGCCGATGCGCCGCGCTCGCTCGGCGCCGCTGCCTCGGGTGGCCGCTACGCCGCGCCCGTGTGGGCCGAGTTCATGCGACGCGGCTGGCACTCGCCCGAGGACGACCGCGCGTGGACACCACCACCGGTGCTCATCGCGCGCACCGTGGACGCGCGCTCAGGCCGCGTCTTCGGTGACTGGTGCGACGGCTCGCCGCAGCGCGAGTACTTCAAGCCCGGCACCGAACCCAAGGAAATCTGCGGCGGTGACTGGTTCCAGTTCGCGGCCGACGGCTTCAAGATCGAAGACGAAGCCTTCGACGCGGCCATGGAAGCGATGGGGGAGGCCATCGGCGACGGACGCATTCGTCAGGGGCTGCTGCGCATGATCGGCGACGAAGTGAAGCGGCAGGTGGTCGCGCCGGAGCCGCCGAAGGCGCCGAGGCCGCCAGGACAGAGGTAGGGGGCGGGGCTCGGAAATCATCGGGGCGAGAGCCGACATCGGGGCGCGTGAGCAGCTGTTCAGGGCACTGCCAGCCCGCACCAGCTAGGGTCGGCTCGGTCAGCTTCCTGCACGATCGCGACTGGGCGGCCGCTTGGTGGTTCGGGCGGAGTGTGGTGTTTGGCGAGTGCTCGGCGGGTCAGCTGAGCCGCCTCCGGCGGCGCGGCCGAGCGATCGCCTTGTTGCGATGGTTGCTCGGAACACACACCGTCCGCCTTGCCGCAATGGTGCAGGAAGCTGACCGAGCCGACCGTGGCTGGTGCGGGCTGGCAGTGCCCTGAACAGCTGCTCACGCGCCCCGATGTCGGCTCTCGCCCCGATGGCTTCCGAGCCCCGACCCTCAACCGATAAAGTGCCCGAGGAACACCCGCTCCTGTGAAGTCAGGCTGCCCTCGCCCTGTGAGCGAAGCTTGTCGAGGATGCGCGCGACTTCGTCGCGGTTGACCTCGTGGACGCGGGCGAGATCGACGCTGCGCCAATCGCCGAGGGGGACAACGGAGGCGGGCGGGCCCGCGACTTTGGTCTGCCACTGCTTGCTCGGGGTGCGCTTCTCCGACCAGCGCAGGTAGAGCCACGCGCCGAGGTAGCCACCGAGGTGCGCGAAGTGCGCGACGCCACCACCGCCGCGGAAGCCGCTGTAGATCGAGATAAGCGTCATCACGATCACGAGTACGCGCGCCTCCACCGGGATCACGCCCCAGATGAAGATCTTGTCGCGCGGGTAGAACATCGCGTACGCGAGTTGCACGCCGAAGACGGCGCC
>JALOPN010000381.1 GCA_025453875.1 Gemmatimonadaceae bacterium
GGATCACGCTTGCCGAGCTCCCAACCGTTGGGCTTGGGAATGAAGTAGTAGAAGTGCTCATCGTCCTGATACTGCCACACGACCCAGGCGACTTCCCACGGATTGGGGGTGTCGCCGCGTCTGGTGTGCTGCACTGTTTCCACCGACGCCTTGAGGGTGAACTCATCGCCATGCGATGGCCCGAGCACGAGGGGCGCGTGCGTATCGCCAGCCGACTGCGCCGCGACCGGGGTCATGAAGAGCGTCGCATCCGACGACGCATCGCTCGCGTGGTGTGCTTCCACCGTCACGCATCCGTAGCCGTGATAGCGCAGCTCCCAGTGTCCGAAGCGGCTGCCCTCGTGCAGACACGCGCCACTCGGCGCGATGTCGCCCGACGTGCTGCCGTCAAAGGGAATGGGGCTGAGGGCCGTGACGCGTGATCCGGTCGGCGTTGGGGTAACTGACGCGGTCGTCGACTCAACCGGTGCAATCGCGATCGGCGTCTGCACGACGGGTGTCGTCTCGACGCGCGGTCGCGGCAGCTCCGGGCCGAGGACGCCGGCATCGGTGCAGCCGGCGACGGCGGTGAAGACGGCGGCAGTAGCGAGGGAAAACGTACGTGCGGTGCGCATGGGCTCCGTCCTGCGGGTCATTCGGTGGCCCGACCGGCGTGGCACGCAGTGCGTGCGGTAGCCTCGTGGCTTTGCGTCCCCGCCTTTCGACGGGTTTGCCGTTGTCGTGACCGTCCACCGACGCGCGCGGCGGGGAGGACGGAGCGCAGAGGTGACCCTCTGCGTCAGAAGAGTGACGCGACCTCGCGAGGCCGGTCACCGAATCGCACGCTGGACGTCGCCGTCGTCACAGCGTGGGCGCGAGGTGGGAACAGGGCGTCACAGCGGGGGAAAACAGACGCGCCCCGGACCGAGTTGGTCCGGGGCGCGTCGTCGTGCGGTGCCGCAGTGTTCGCTTACCAGCGATAGTGCGCGAAGGCCTTGTTGGCTTCGGCCATGCGGTGCGTGTCTTCCTTCTTCTTGATCGCGTTGCCTTCGCCACGCGAGGCGGCGAGGATTTCGGCGGCCAGCTTCTCGTCCATCGACTTCTCGTTGCGATCGCGCGAGTAGCTGATGAGCCAGCGCATGGCCAGCGCGGTACGGCGATCCTGACGCACCTCGACCGGCACCTGGTACGTGGCGCCACCGACGCGGCGGCTCTTCACTTCCACGACCGGCTTGAGGTTGTTGAGGGCCTGCTTGAAGACGGTCACGCCGGGCTGGCTCGTCTTGTTCTCGACGATGTCCATGGCCGAGTAGAAGATGCCTTCGGCGGTGTTCTTCTTGCCACCGTACATGAGCGAGTTGATGAACTTGCTCACGGTCTGGCTGTCGTATCGGGCATCCGGGAGGATGATGCGCTTCACAGCGCTCTTGCGGCGGCTCACTTCTTCTTACCTCCAGCCGTCTTCGCGGCCTGGCCCGGCTTGGGACGCTTGGTGCCGTACTTGGAGCGGCTCTGATTGCGCCCGTTCACGCCGGAGGCGTCGAGCGAGCCGCGCACGATATGGTAGCGCACACCCGGCAGGTCCTTCACGCGGCCACCGCGCACGAGCACGATCGAGTGCTCCTGCAGGTTGTGGCCTTCGCCCGGGATGTAGGCGGTGACTTCGAACTGGTTGGTGAGGCGCACACGGGCCACCTTGCGAAGCGCCGAGTTGGGCTTCTTGGGGGTGGTGGTGTAGACGCGCGTGCAGACGCCCCGCTTGAACGGGTTGGCCTTGAGCGCTGGCGCCTTGTCGGTGCGCGCGACGTCCTTGCGCGCACGACGGACGAGCTGATTGATGGTTGGCATTCGCCGAGCAGTTCCTGCGAAGGGTGTTCGTACTCCGACCTCTACGTGGATCGCGCATCGGGCGAGCCGGGCGTCGGGGACCCCGGAGCCGGTGACGGGCGCGCCTCGGGCGCGACCGCCTGATGGGCGGCACGGAACAGAACCCAGCCAGCGCCGCGCCGAATCAACTCGGTCTCCATGCCTGCCCCCCCGCTCTCACAACCGAGCAGTACGCTCGGTTCAGTCAGCTCCCATCGGGCGAGAAGTCTGGAGTCGGAACGTTCCAACGCGTTGACCTCGACGATCAGCGGTGACGCCTGCATCGCCTCGACGCACTCAGCGATCGATGGACGTCGCGCAGTGCCCGACACGACGGCCGGCATCGTCGCCAGTGCGCGCTCGATCGATTCGACTCGCTCGCCACCGAGTCCCCTCGTGAACTCGTCCTCGACGGCCGTACGGTCGGTTGCCGAGAGCACCCCTGTACATTCGCGCGCCGCCTCTGATGAACAGGCGAAGCCTCGCCGTACTAATAGGCGCCTCCGCGGAAGAGGCGTCAAGTTGCGGTCGGCGCGCCGCGTCCCCGCTGCTCGATCATGCTCGATCACCCGATGCACCTCCTCGCCGAGCACGAAAGCGAGACTCATCGCCTCCTTTCGACTCAACGGGACTTGGCCGTGCACAGCGCGGAGCGCAGTCACCAGAACAAGCGTCCCTGCTGCGAGCGAACGCGCCAACGACCTCACGGGCACGTGCATCAGACCTCCCCCCCACCGCCACCGCCCTTCGGGTTTCTGCAGCGGATCATCTCAGACAGTACAAAGGACTCACTTCGGTTCCCGCTTACCAGATGAATCGATTCATGAAACACGGTCTCCGCCATCTCTCGAGCGCTTCGGGGATTCAACAACGGCATACCGGGATGGTCGAGGTGAGAGGCGACCTCAATGAGCCCGGATGACGGCCACGAGCGCCCACTCCCGAACCGGTTGCTACCTATGGCGAACATGTAGGGTTCGACATTGATGCGGTCTTCAAGAAGCGCCCAAGCCATCTCCTCGCCGTAACTGCGACAATCGAGATCACCGGAAGCATAGTACCGTTGCGCCTCAAGCCAGATCTCATTGGCGAGCTCGGAGCTCGGAGGATCTACCGTGAACGCGGGTCGGTGCGCAATCGCGAAATCTGGCGACACCGGATGCTCGTCAGTTCCACACGCCGCAGCAAGCAGACATAGCACTCCAGCGGCTACTGATGCGCGACGACGCGCCGACGTCGCCGGATGTCTCCAGAAGGGCATTCGCCGAGCAGTTCCTGCGAAGGGTGTTCGTACTCCGACCTCTACTTGGATCGCGCATCGGGCGAGCCGGGCGTCGGGGACCCCGGAGCCGGTGACGGGCGCGCCTCGGGCGCGACCGCCTGATGGGCGGCACGGAACAGAACCC
>JALOPN010000382.1 GCA_025453875.1 Gemmatimonadaceae bacterium
GCCCGTCTTCATGGGGCCATCCGCAGCGCGCGCTGGTGGCGGCAGCATGTTCGTGAGTGGTCCCGAATCGGTCTACGCCGCCGCCGCTGACGCACTCGCTACCATGACGGCCAAGGTCGTGTACCTCGGCGCCGAACCCCACCTCGCCGCGACGCTCAAGCTCGTCGGCAACACGATGATCATCGGCATCAACGCCGCGTTGGCCGATGCGTTTGCCGTCGCCGTGGGCGCCGGCGTGTCTCCGGCGCAGGCGATGTCGCTCTTCGACACCTTCGATCCGTGCGGCACGATCGCGGGGCGCGGTCGCGCCATGGCGACCGGTGACTACCGCGCGTCGTTCGAACTCACCATGGCCCGCAAGGACGTGCAGCTCATGCTCGAAACGGCCGCGTCGGGTGGGCAGGTGCCGCACGTCCTGCCGGCGATTGCGCATCGAATGGACGCGCTCATCGCCGAGGGGCATGGGGCGCGCGATTTCGCCGTACTGGCGGTGGACACGATTCCCACGCAGGTGGGGTGATCCAACGAGGCGCCGCGTCGCGCGACGTGCGCGACGCGCCCGGTCAGTCGGCGGCCGTGGTGTTGTAGGGTCGCTCCGACCGCCCGCGCACTCGGCCGAAGGTCGGCGAGAGTGCCGCCAGCGGCAGCGCGGGGGCGAAGTGATGCCCCTGCTGCTCGGTGCACTGCAGCGTGTGCAGTCGCTCCGATTGTTCTGCGGTTTCGACGCCTTCAGCGATCACGTGCAGGTGCAGGCCGGCATGCGCCCCACGAATCGCCGATCGATCTTGAAACCATCGAGCGGTGCCTCGCGCAGGAAGGCGAGTGAATCGAAGCCCACGCCGAAGTCATCGACGAAGAGCCGCACACCGAGCGCGCGCACCGCGCGCAACGTCTCGAGCGCATGGTCGCTCTCGTACAGCGTCGAACTCTCGGTGAGCTCCAGCACCAGGGCATCCGCCGGGCAGCCGGTCTCCTCGAGAATGCGCTGCACACGATCCTCGAACGCCTTCTCACGCAGCTGTACCGCCGAGAGGTTGACGCCAACGCGCAGCGCATCGTCGCCATGCTCCCGCCGCCACGATACCGCGGCCGCGCACGCTTCACGCAACACGAGATCGCCGATCGGCACGATCAGTCCCGTGTCCTCGGCCAGCGGCAGGAACGACGACGGGGCGACCATGCCCTGATCGGGATCGTGCCAGCGGAGCAGGGCCTCGAGGCCCACCACGCGCTGCGTCGCCACATCGATTTGCGGCTGGTAGTGCACCGCCAGTTCGCCGGCATCGAGCGCTGCACGCAGTCGCATCTCGCGCTGATGGGCGACGGTCTCGTCCTGCACCCGCAACCCGAACACCGGCGTGGGCATGCGACCGCGGCGTCGCGAATACTTCTCGCGATACATCGCGACGTCGGCCGCGTCGAGCAGCTCCTGCGCCGTCGCGCCGTCGAGCGGTGACATGGCACCACCAACGCTGGCGGCGACACGCTCCGCTCGCCCATCACCAAGGTCGATGGGTTCCTCGAGGCAGCGGAGAATCATGTCGCGGACGTGCGCCACGTCGAGGCGACTGTTCACATCGGGGAGCAGCACCACGAACTCGTCGCCACCGAGGCGTGCGACGGCATCGGAGCGTCGGACCGTACCGAGCAGACGACGCGCGACCTCCACAAGCAGCCGATCACCCGCCGCGTGGCCGAGCGAATCGTTGATCAGCTTGAAGCCGTCGAGATCGACGAAGAGGAGCCCGGTCTTGCGGCCGTAGCGTGCGCCGAAGGCGAGCGCACGATCGAGATGATCGAGGAACAGCCCACGATTGGCGAGGCCCGTGAGCGGATCGTGCGTCGCGCGATGCGCGGCCTGCATGCGAGCCGCGTCGAGCGCCGCGAGATGCCGCTGCCGCTCCATGGCGAAGCGCAGCAGTCGCGGCACCTCGTCGATGCTCGTGCGCGTCTTGCACAGGCACTCCTGCGCGCCGACGCGCAACGCCCGCACCGCGAGCGGCTCATCGAGCGAGCGTGCGTAGAGCACGACGGGCACACCGGGCGCGGCCCCTCGAATCCCGGCCAACGTGGCAAGGCCATTCGAGTCGGGGAGCTCGAGTTCGACGAGCACCACATCCACCGGGCCCTCCATGAGCAACCGAATGGCGTGGCTCAGCGTTGCCGCGTGCAGCAGGGCGAGGCGCGATCCGAAGGCATCACCGAGCGCGGCGGCGGAACGCGCCGCATCCCCCTCGTCGTTCTCCACGAGCAGGATGCGGATCACACCTTCAGGCCGGGCGTCGGCGGGCAGCGTCTCGTCGGGAATCACTGGTCAGGGCGGTGGGATCTGTTCGATACTACTCGATCCTTCACACGGCGCCAGCCCCGTGCGAATTTGTGATAGCGCAGGTGTGACGCGTGACACCAGCGCGGCTGTTTCGGCCGCGCTGGCCCCACTTTCTCCTTGACAAGGCGCATGACCGACACCATTCCGGCCACCCCGCTGCAGGTTGGCGCGACCGCCCCCGACATCACGCTTGCCAGCACGAGCGGCCAGCCCGTTTCGCTCGCGAGCTTTCGCGGACA
>JALOPN010000383.1 GCA_025453875.1 Gemmatimonadaceae bacterium
GTGGCCTCGTAGGCCATGAGCATCGCGATCTCGTCGACGAGCTCCTTGAACGTCTTCACGCTCGTCTCGCGGTCGCGCAGCAGCGTGACCTTGTGGCGAACCAGCGGGTGATCGACGACGGTGAGCGTGGGGAAGTCGGGGTGCGCGGCGTTCACGGGATCACTCGGGCTCGAGGGAGAACGACCCGCTCGGCGCACCGGGATCGCGCGGCCACGCGCGCCCCGACCGGGCGGTCTCGCGAAGCTAGCGGTCCGGCGCGCGGCGTCGCTACCTTGGCACGCATGAAGGAATATCAGGCGGTGATCGTGCGCTTCGGCAAGCGCGTGCGGGACGATGAGGATGCGCTCACGGACCTGCTCAATGAACGCAGTCGCTCCGGCTGGTCGCCGGCGCTGATGACCCAGGACGGCACACGACTGACGGTGCTGTTCGCGCGCGAGGCCCCGGACGTCGAGTCCTGATCGCGGGCGGTTGCTGGCCGCCCTGCGCGCGCACGGCCGGAACGCAACGTCGTTTCAGCTGCTGGAGTCCGATTTTCGGATACGGGAAGACGTTGGCGAAGAAGGGTTTATCGGCTACGTCGACACGGGCGGTGCCTGGATTGCCGGCGGTGAGCCGATTGCCGGGCCCGCGCACATCGTCGAGGTCGCGACCCGCTTTCTCGACGCCGCCCGACACACGGGGCGCCGCGCGGCCTTCTTCGCCACCGAAGGACAGCTCGCCCACCTCCCGGCGACCCGCCGCCTCCTCCTCGGCCGGCAACCGGTCTGGGACCCGGTGGCGTGGCCGCAGACGCTCGCCGACTCGCGTTCGCTGCGCGCCCAGCTGCGCCGCGCGCGGGCGCACGGGGTGTCGGTCCGCCAGGTTGCCGCCGAGGAGGTCGCGGTCGGCACGCCGCTTCGCACGCAGCTCGAGGCGCTCATTCGGCGCTGGCAGATGCGGCGTCCGATCGCCGAGATGGGGTTTCTCGTGCGGCTTGAGCCGTTCGCGTACGCCGACGAACGGCTCCTGTTCGTGGCCGAGCGCGCCGGTGCACCGGTGGCCGTGCTCTCGATGGCGCCGGTCTTCGGGCGCGGTGGGTGGCTCTTCGAGGACCTGCTGCGCGAGGCCGACGCGCCCAACGGCACGACCGAACTGCTCGTCGACGCCGGGATGCGCGCCATCGCCGCGCGTGGCGACTGGCAGGGCCCGTGCCGTCCTGGTTGCAGCGCGTGCGTCGCGTGGCCACGCCATTCTTCAACTTTGAAGGACTCGCGGCGTTCAAGGCGCGGCTTCGCCCATCGCACTGGGACGACATCTGGCTCGTGCATCCCGTCGACACGTCACCGGTGCGTGCACTGCTCGATGCGCTCACGGCGTTTGCCGGCGGTTCGTTATTGCGGTTCGGGTGGCGCACGTTGCGTCGTGGTCCGCCGCCGGTGCTCGCCCTCATGGCCGCGCTGCTCGTGCCGTGGACGATCGTGCTCGCGCTGCTGGATACATCACGCTGGTATCCGGCGCCGTGGATGCAACTCGGGTGGGTGGCGTTCGACATCGTGCTCAGTGGCCTGCTCGCCGAGCTGTCGCGGCGATGGCACCACGCGCTCGGTGTGTTCACCGCGCTGCTCATCACGCTCGATGCCGTAGTGACGAGCGCGCAAGCGGTGACGTGGTATGCACCGCGCGTCGCGAGTGCGTGGGATGCGCTCTGGCTGCTGATCGCGACGACCGCACCGACACTCGCGAGTATCGTGGTGTGGGGGGCGGTCGCGCGACGTACAGCGCCGCGCGCGTGATGTGCAGGTGGTTACGGACCGGGCGCGTCGCGCTCGTGTGACGGGTTCACCGGCACCGCGTGTTCTGCGGTCGTGATCGGACGTTCGAGCAGCACCGCGCGCTCGACGACGCGAGTCAGATGACTGCGCGTGATGAGACCCATGAGGCGACCTGCGGGCCCATCCACCACGGGGAGCGCCGCGAGATCACGCGCCCCCATGCGTCGCAACACATCATCGAGTGGCGTGTCGAGCGTGACGGCGGGTGTGTCTTCCGAGAGATCGGCGACAATCAGTGTGGACAGCACGGCCGCGTCACGGGCGACACGCGCCAACGCGCCGACGGGCAGAATGCCTGCGAGCTGTCCCTCGCCGTTGACCACGGGAAAGATGGGCTGCGCACTGAAGGCGACGCGTGAGAGCACTGCGTCGATCCGTTCGTGTTCGCGCACGATGAGCGGCGCCATGTCGCACGCATCGCGTACGCGCAGTCGCGCGAGGACATCCCGTTCACTGTCGCGCTTGAGCACGATACCACGACGTCGGAGCCAACCACTGTACAGGTCGTCCGGCTCGAAGCGACGCGCGATCACGACCGCGAGGCCGGTGACGAGCAGCAGCGGTGGCATCAGCGCGTAGTCGTTGGTGAGCTCGAAGACGAGCAGCACCGCGGTGATGGGTGCGCCGGTCGCGGCCCCCACCACGCCGCCCATCGCCACGAAGGCCCACGCGGCCGGCACGATCGAGATATCGGGCACGAGCCACGCGATCGCCCCGGCGACCGCCGCGCCGGTGGCGGCGCCGACGTAGAGCGTGGGCGCAAACAAGCCGCCCGAGCCGCCCGTCCCGAGCGTGAGCGACGTCGCCACGATCTTTGCGAGCAACAGGGCCAGCACGATCCACCACGCGGTGCCTTCGAACAACGCCGCCGGTACGATGAGATGTCCCGGCCCAAGCAGCAGTCCGCCCGAGAGCCAGACGAGCAGACCGACGGCCGTTCCACCGAGCGCCGCCTTGAGCAATGCCGGGGCGCGCCATGCACGCGCGCGCGTACCCACCGCGAAGTACGTGCGGACGAACAGCACTGTCACCAGGCCGCAGGCCACCCCGAGCACGGGCGGCAGCACGAGCAGCTCGAACCACGATCGCGACGGATGCAGCGCCGGAATGGGAAAGGCCGGATGCACTCCGAACACCGCTTGCGAGACGACCGCCGCCGTCACACTGCTCACCACGACCGTTGGGAACGCGGC
>JALOPN010000087.1 GCA_025453875.1 Gemmatimonadaceae bacterium
CACCGCGATCACATCCGCGCGATCGACGAGTGGCGGCGGGTGGTGTCGCGTGAGATCGTAGAGCGACGCGCGCTCCTGTCGACGCAACCAGAGGAGATCCGTGAAGCCAGCCGTGGCGAGCAGCACGACACGTTCGCCCGTTCGTTCGAGCAGCAGGTTCGTCACCACGGTCGTCCCGTGCACGAACGCCGCCACGTCCTCGCCGCGCAGTCCCGCCTGCCCGAGCGCCTGCATCACGCCCTCGGCGCGATCGTGCGGGGTGGTCAGGACCTTCGCAAACCGCACGTGGCCATCGCGCGAGACCGCGGCGAGATCGGTGAAGGTGCCGCCCACATCGACACCGACGCGTACGTCGGTGATCGATGGACCATCACCCGCTGTCTTCACGCCGCGAGCGCCTGCGCCGCGCGCCCGCTCGACGCCGGCGACGGCCGCGCGCCTCGGCCACGACACACGAGCGCACAGGCGACATGTACGGGTACCGTCACCGCGACCACGGGCCACGACTGTTGGTCAATCACGGTGAGCTGCAGCACGAGGCCCGTCACGGAGAGCGCGGCCACGAGGGCGGTCAGCCAGCCGAGCGCACGCGACACGCGCGCACTCACGCCCGCCAGCAACGTCACACAGGCGGCGACCAGGAGCAGCGGATGCACCTGCAGCAACGTGAGATTGCTGCCCATGTAGGGGGCGTGCTTGGTGACCGTGCCAGCGAGCAGCAGGGCGGTACCGAGCACACCGCCCACGCCGTACCACACGGTCATCACCAGTCGCGCCGCGAGCGAGGGGACGCGGTGCGTCGTACCCGTCGCGCGTCCGAGCACAAGCACCAGCGCGGCGAGCCCGGCTCCGAGGAGCAGCGCCACCACACGGCGGTCGGGCGCGCGATCGGGGAGCGGTGCGCGCTGCGCGCGATAGAGTACCGTATCCTGCGCCACGAGCGGGCGGGTCCCGCCGTTGCCGTCCGCAATCATCACGGTGGTCAGATGCGCGGCGAGCTGCATCGGGATGAAGCCTTCGTTCCAGCGCGTGAGCGGTCGGTCGGCGTTGCGACCGAGTGCCACATGAATGCCGGCGAACGGCGGCCAGTCGCCGTCGGTGACGCGCGCCGTTTCCTCGCGCCACGTGCGCGGCGTCGCGGGCACGTCGGCGAACGCGCGCGCGAGTGTCCCGCCGAGCACACGATCGATCGCGTCGCGCACCCGTGTCGAGCAGTTGTCGAGATAGTAGTCGTAGCGGTAGTACCGATTCTCCTCGAGCGCATTCCACTCGACATACTCGGCGAGTGCGGCGCGTTGCACGGCATCGAGCGCCAGCACCTGCTTACGTGCCGTACGATCGAGACGTACGTACTCCTCGAGCATGGCGCGCGTCGGCCAGACCGCGAGCCAGTACCGCGTTTCACCGGTGAGGAAGCGCGTCAGGAAATCCGGGGATTCGAAGTCGAAGACGCCCCAGTTGTACGCGCGACTTTCACCGAGCAGGGTGTCGGTGATGACGAGCGCGTTATGTCCGAATCGCTCCCACAGAATGGCGCCGTTCTCGAAGGTGAGCACGCTCACTTCGAGTGATTGACCGCGCACGGCGCGCGCCGCGTCGAGCGTCGCGTCCACCCCCGGCGGCGGCGGCTGCGCGCCGACACGTACGGGTGCAGCGGCCAACGCAACGGCGGCGAGCGCCGCGCCAAGCGTGCGGCGCGCTGCGGCCGTCCACGCCGCACCGATGCGTGTGCTCAGAACCGGATCTCCTTCCCGTCTTCCGCCGCCTTGTACGCCGCTTCGAGGATGCGGTGCACACGCACCTGTTCGAGCGGCAGCTTCACCGGCACCTCGCCGCGCACCATCGCGACGAAGTGTGCCAACTCGGCGCGATAGCTCTGCAGGAACGGACTCTCGCGCGCCGCCGCACCACTCGGCGACACGTTCACGTGCCGCCCGTTGATTTCCTTCACCACGCGAAGCGGCGAGAGACGGCCCGAGCCCTTGGTGCCGTGCACTTCGAACCACCACCGGTCGGCTTCGCCCACGTACGCCCACGACACGTCGAACGTGAGCGACACGCCCCCCGCACATTCGAGGAAGAGCTGCATCGCGACTTCGGTGGCGTTCGCGCCCTTGCCCTTGCGGGCGTGCGCGCTGAGTCGCACCGGCTCCGGGAAGTTGGCGAGCCAGAGCGCCAGATCGAGCAACGGGAAGCCCTGATCGAGGAACACGCCTCCACCGGCTTCGGCCTTGCGACCGCGCCACGAATCACCGGGACGCTCGACGAGCAGCGAACCCGCGTGCACCGACGTGAGTTGTCCGAGCTCCCCATTCTGCAGGAACTGCGACAGCGCCTGCACATCGGAACGGAAGCGATGATTGTGGGCGACCTGCAGCACGAGCTCATGCTTCTGCGCCGCCGCGAGCGCGCGTTCGACGCCGCGCGACGACAGCGCGAGCGGACGCTCCGACAGCACGTGCAACTTGCGCTTGAGCGCACTCAGCACGTGCGGTTCGTGCAGGTGGTTGGGGGTGGCCACCACAACCGCATCGAGCTCCTCGAGGTCGAGCAGCTCTTCCATGTCGGTGAAGCTGTTGGGCACCTCGAACCGGTCGGCCAGCGCTCGCGCCTTGGGGCCATCGTTGTCGCACAACGCCACCAGACGCGCCCCGCGCATCTTGGCGAGAACGGGGATGTGCGTGATCTGAGCGATCGCGCCGCTTCCGACGACGGCGATTCGCACGCCATCCTTCATGCAGCCTCCAGGGATTGTCGCGGACGGGTTCAACCGACGGAACCCGCAAGGCACGAACGACCGCCGGCCAACGCCGGCGACTCAGTCCGCGAAGCCGACGACGGTTCCCGGGTAGTAGGCACGCAAAATGGTGCGCACGTCCTGTCCGGCCCGTGCCCGCCCCATCGCCCCCCACTGGCACATCCCCACCCCGTGCCCGTTGCCGACACCACGCAGCGTGAGACCGGTCACCCGATCCCCACGACGCGCCTCGCGGTCCACCTCAAAATACGTACTGGCGAGGATCGCGCCACGCGCGTCGCGCAACGCACTGCGAATCTCCGGTCCCGTCATGGTCACGCTCCCACGATCGGTGCGCACCACGAGGGTCGCGACGCGACCGCTCGCGGATCGCCGGCCGACGGACACGGCCTGCACCGACGGCGCGGTCGACCCACTCGACCCGCGCGCGCCGAGATGCCGCATGACCGCCTGCCGCAGCAGCGGCTCGTCGAACTCCACCGACCACGCGTGGCGCGGCGAGTGATCACACCACGGACGACCGGTACGCGGATCGACGTCGCTGACGCTCACGAGGTACTCATGGTTCGTGCCCGTCCCCCACGCCTCGCTCGGCGTGGCCGTCCGCCCGCCACAGCTCGACGAGTACGGACCGTCCACCACGCGGCCATTGAAGCGCAGGACGAGTCCGCTCGTCGCGCCGATCGCGTCGTCCACCACGGGGTGTTCGGCGTCGACGCCACCGTAGACCTGATGCTGCACCGTCGCCGTCATGTGATAGCCGGAGGCCGGCATGCGTTCGTCGGCGGGCACGCGCACGTAGGTGTAGCTGCGCGCCGCGATGGCTTGTGCCTGCAGCGCCGCCGCGTCGCGCGCGTCGCGCGTACCCAACTCGAGCGGGACCACACCGCGCAGATAGTCCTCGACGGGCACTCGATTCACCACCAGCAATCCGGAATCGGTGGCCGCGATCCAGAGCTCGCCGCGATACCGCTTCGTGCCGTGTTGCACGACGTGGCGAATGCTGCCCGCGCGGACGACGAGCGGCCCCTGCCGCCACGGCGTCGCATCGCCGTTGTCGGCGGCGAGTCGCAACGTCTGGCCGTTACGTTCCACACGCCACGCCGCTTGCGCACGCCCACGCGCGAGCACCGCACGCCCACCGCGCTCCAGCACCACGAACTCGCCTGTCGCCGACACGGGCACGGTACGCTCGCGCGCGGCCAGCGCGATCCACGCGATGCGATCGCCCGTGTCGAGCAGGCCCGCCGCGCTGTCACGCGTGAGCGTCGAGGCCGCAGCGGACGATGCAGACGCCGAGCGAACGGCCCCGCCAGACGGATTGCCCCGCGACCAGCACGCGATCCCCACGGTCGCGCCGAGCAGCATGAGGCTCGTGCGCGTAACCCGACGCCACCCGTGCGGTCGCGTCACCTCGGCCCTACCCCTGCACCGCCACACCCATCGCGTCATCAAGGCGCGCGAGGGTGAGATCGATGTCGGCGTCGCTGTGCGCGGCCGACATGAACGCCGCTTCGAACGCTGACGGCGCGAGATACACACCGCGCTCACGGGCCGCGTGGAAGAAGCGCTTGAAGAGCGCGGTGTCGCTCTGCTTGGCCTCGTCGAAGTTGCGGACCGTCGTGTCGCGGAAGAAGAAACCCCACATGGAGCCGCTGTGCGAGGCGCTGAACGGCACGCCGTGACGCGAGGCGATGGCGGTGAGCCCGGCCACCAGTCGCGCCGTGCGCGCGGTAATGGCGTCATGCACCTCACGCGTCAGCGCGCCGAGCGTCGCCAATCCGCCGGCCATGGCCAACGGATTCCCCGACAGTGTGCCTGCCTGATAGACCGGCCCCGTGGGCGCGACGCGCTCCATGAGCTCGCGACGGCCGCCGTACACGGCCACGGGCAAGCCGCCCCCGATGACCTTGCCGAGCGCGGTCAGATCAGGGTTGACACCGAAGCGCTCACGCGCTCCACCGAAGGCGATGCGGAATCCGGTCATGACTTCGTCGAAGACGAGCAAGGCTCCCGTTTCGTCAGCGATGCGCCGCAGCCCTTCGAGGAAGCCCGGGACGGGTTCGATGTAGCCGCCATTGCCCACGATCGGTTCGAGCAGGATGGCCGCGAGCGGCACCGAGCGCGCGATGCGTTCGACCGCCTCGAGGTCGTTGAAGGCACAGGTCAGCGTGAGCTCGGCGAGCGCCGAGGGGACGCCAGGCGAGTTCGGCAAGCCGAGCGTGGCCACGCCGGACCCCGCCTTGACGAGGAAGCTGTCGGCGTGCCCGTGGTAGCACCCTTCGAACTTGAGCAGATGGTCGCGCCCTGTGACGGCGCGCGCCAGCCGCGCGACGCTCATCGCGGCCTCGGTGCCGCTCGAGACGAATCGCATCATCTCGAGGTGCGGCATGCGCGCCGCGATCGCCTCCGCAAGCTCGAGCTCGAGTCCGGTGGGAATGCCGAAGCTCGTGCCCTGCTGCATGATACGCTCAACTGCTTCGAGTACTACACGAGGTGCGTGCCCGAGCACGAGCGGCCCCCAGGACAGTACGTAGTCGAGGTACTCGTTGCCGTCCACGTCCCAGATGCGCGAGCCGGCACCACGCGCCACGACGAAGGGCTCGCCGCCCACGCCGCCAAACGCACGGACGGGCGAGTTGACGCCCCCGGGAAACCGGGCCCGCGAGCGGGCCATCAGGTCGGCGGAGCGCGAGGTGTCGAGACGGGGAGTCAGAGCAGAAGTCATCGGCCGAAGCTGCCTGCGGTGGTGGAGAGATCGGTAATGGGAAGCGTGCGGCGCGACCGGGTCCCGGCATCCGGCGCGTAGCGCTCGGCGACCGCGCGGAAGGTCGCGCCGAAGTCGAAATCGTCGACGACGTCGTCGATGGTGACGTCGAGGAAGCTGCCGGGGGTCAGGCCCTCGAGGTGGGCCGGATCGGTCTCGATGTGCACGACGCCGTCGACGTCGTCGGCCTGCCAGGGCGCGCGCGCCTCGACGTAGCCCTGCGCCGCATCGATCCGCTGCACGAGCACCCGCGCGTCCTTCCCGAGGAAACGCTCGTACTGCTCGGCCGTGATGGCGCGCTGGAGTTCGTACAACCGCTCCTGCCGCTCGCGCTTGAGCGCCTCGGGGACATCGTCGGCCAACAGGGCGCCACGCGTCCCTTCCTGCGGCGAGTACGTGAACACGCCGAGTCGGTCGAGCCGCAGCTCTTCGAGCAGATCGAAGAGGGCCTGAAACTCGTCGTCGGTCTCACCGGGGAAGCCCACGATGACCGTCGTGCGAATCGTCAGGTCGGGCACGACCGAGCGATACAGCGCGACCTTCTCGCGAATGGTCTTCGCGCGCTCGGGACGACGCATGCGCGCGAGTACGTCGTCGTGACCATGCTGCATCGGCATGTCGAGGTAGCGCACAATGCGCGGTTCACGCGCAATCACATCGAGCAGACGCGGCGTGATGCCGGCGCTGTAGAGGTACAGCAACCGATACCATGGCACGCCGGTCTCGCGCGCGAGTGCTTCGAGCAGCTCGGGCAGTCCGATGCCGTCGCGCCGATCGCGACCGTAGTGCGCCAGGTCCTGCGCCACGAGATTGATCTCGCGGGCGCCCTGCAGCTCGAGCAGTTGCGCCTCGCGAATGACATCCGCGAGCGCGAACGATCGATGCTTGCCGCGCATGAGCGGAATCGCGCAGAACGCACAGCCGTGATCGCACCCTTCGCTGACCTTGAGGTAGCGCACGGCGGGCTGCTCGCCGCCGAAGAGGCGCACGCCCGGATGCTCCACGATGGAGCCACCGAGCAGGCCGCGTTCGACGAGTTCGGGGACGAGGCGATCGGCTTCGCTGGTGCCGAGAAAGACATCGACCTCGGGGAGCGCCTCGATGAGCTCGTCCTTGTGGCGCTCGATCATGCAGCCGACGGCGAAGACGGCCTGCACGTGCCCGTCATCCTTGAGGCGCGCGGCCTCGAGGATGGTGTCGAGTGATTCCTTCTTGGCGGCGTCGATGAAGCCGCAGGTGTTGACGATGATGACGTCGGCGTCTGCGGGGTCGTCCACGGCGCGGGCGCCGTGGGCGATCAGATCGGCGAGGTAGCGCTCGGAGTCGACGGTGTTCTTGTCGCAGCCGAGGGTGAGCAGGGAGACGTTCACGGGAGTTCTGGGCTCGGAGTCTGCCCGGAAGATAGCCGGTCCCCGCCCGTGGCCCTACCGGAAGTTGCCGAACTGCAGCTCGACGCCGAAGTCCTCGCCGCGCAGCGCCTTGATCGCATCCTGCAGGTCGTCCTTCGAGGGGGAGGTGATGCGCACCTGCTCCCCCTGAATGGACGCCTGCACCTTCTTGAGCTTGGCCGCCTTGATGAAGGCGGAGACCTTCTTGGCGGTCTCGCCGTCGAGTGCGGTCTTGAGCTTGACCTCGCGTCGCACCGTATTGCCACCGGCCGGCTTGATCTCCCCGACATCGAGATTCTTCACCGGAATGCCGCGCTTGATCAGCTTGCTCTGCACGACATCGAAGAGCTGCTGCATCTGGAAGTCGCTGTCGGCGACCAGTTCCAGCTTTTCGTCGGCGCGCTTGAACTCGACTGCGGCCGGCGAGCCCTTGAAGTCGTAGCGCTGCGCGACCTCCTTCTGCGCCTGGTTGATCGCGTTGTCGACCTCCTGCAGGTCGACACCGGTGGTGACATCGAACGAATACGTGGCAGCCATGGAATGCGATGGGGTTCAGCCGAGCAGAAAGCTCTCGAGCACGCGGGAGCGACTGACGTGGCGCAGGCGCGAGAGCGCCTTCTCCTTGATCTGTCGCACGCGCTCGCGCGTGATGCCAAGCATGACCCCGATCTCCTCGAGGGTCATGGGCTCATGCTCATCGAGCCCGAAATAGAGGCGCAGGATGCGCGCTTCGCGCTCCTTGAGCGATCCGAGGGATTCCTCGATGGCCGTCGCGAGCGCCTTCTCGATGGTCTGTTCGTCGGGCGTCGGGCTCCGATCTCGGCGTGGGTCGCTTCGCGCCCCAGCTCCTGCAGCAGCACGTTTGCGCGCTTGCCGATGCGGTGCAGCGCGCCGGCGCGATTGAGCGGCACGCGCACGATGCGCGACTGCTCGGCCAGCGCCTGCAGAATGCTCTGCCGAATCCACCAGACGGCGTAGGAGATGAACTTGATCCCCTTCGTTTCGTCGAACTTGTGACCGGCGCGAATGAGCCCGAGGTTGCCCTCGTTGATGAGGTCGCTCAGATTCTGATACTTCTTCGCAACCGACACGACGAAGCGCAGGTTGGAGCGCACCAGCTTGTCGAGCGCTTCCTCATCACCCTGCCGAATGCGCCGAGCCAGCTCGGCTTCATCCTCGCGCGAAATGAGCGGGTACTTCGCGATGTCGCGAAGGTACTGATCGAGCGAGCCTTCCTCGAGCGAGGAGCGGCGGCGCGGGACCGTCGCCGCCTTGCTGCGCACGACGGGCGCCTCGCTGTCGTCGCCACGCTCGCCGCCTTGCTGCGCACGACGGGCGCCTCGCTGTCGTCGCCACGCGCGACAGAGGCGGATTTACGATCGGTGCTCATGCGACGCACGGGCGTGGACTCGGCACGCTCGCGCGGTGGCACCTCAGCGGATGCGCTCTCCAAGCCGCCTCCATCGGATGTTGGT
>JALOPN010000384.1 GCA_025453875.1 Gemmatimonadaceae bacterium
CGAACAGTTTGCGCCTGGCGCACCGCTCACGCCGTCCGTCGAACGCGCGATGCACGCCGTGATCGCACGGCTTCGCGACGAGTTCGCGAACCATGACGTGCCGGTCACGGCCGATCACTCGGTGTCCGCCTGATGACATCACCTTGCACGGTCGAGCTGACCGCCCACGGCTACCTCGTGCTCGACGCCGACGTTGCGGCGCGTTTCTTCCCGAACGACACCATGCTCGTCTTCACGAAGCCTCGCGAGCTGTGGCTGCTGCCAACCCGCGGTGCTGGTGGTGGTGGCCTGCTGCTCAAGCAGCGCAACCCGCGTGGTGATCGCGCCGTGCTCGTGCGTGAGGCCACCGGCGATCTGCCGTTGGCCGGCCGCTTGCCCGCCGTCTGGGACGACAGCCACGGCTGCCTGCGCGTCGCGCTGGTCCCCGAACTGGCCGAGCAGGTGGCATGAGGTGGCGTCGGAGCCGATCGATCCGGGGCCGGTCGTCACGGTGCAGACGCGCATCGTGCACGAACGCGGGCGCTGGGTGGTCCTGCTCGACGTCGTCTGCGTGCCTGATGCGATTCCCGCGGTCGAGTGTCATCGCCTCGGCGACTACGACACGAAGGCACGCGCCGAGTTCGTCGCGTCGATGGTGATGCGCACCGCGCACCGTACGGCGCCGCCCTCCCTCGGCTTCTGACCCCTCTCCTCCGCTCCTCCGCCCATGCTCGCTCCCTTCCAGCCCCTCGGCATCTTCCCCTTTCCGGCCGGGATGCTGCTCCTCACCGACCCCACGACCGCGTCGACGCACTCGACAGCAGACGCTGATGGCGTGGTCGCGGCAGCGGTGGATGCGCTGCAGCAGGGTGCACACCCCGAGGTCTGGCCGCACGCGTGGCAGGTGATGCAGCACGCGCTTGCCGGTGACATCGCGCGCGCGATCGATGCGCTGCGACACGATCAGACGGACGTGGCGGCCTGCAATCACTTCGTGCTCACCGGTGACGCGTCCTCGTACGCGCAGGCCGCCGCCAGCGCGGACGCCGCCGTGCGCGCGGTCGCGGCGCTCGCCGCGTTCACGCAGGGCGCAAGCGATGCGCTGCCCGACGCGGAGGCGCTGCCGGCGAGCGTCACCCGCGACGTGCGCGCCGTGGTGGCCGCGAACCTGCGCCTCGCTCGCGCCGCGGCAGCGCTCGAGGCGAACGACCCTGAGGCGGCGGCGGACGCGCTCGATCGTGCCAGCACCGAGGTGGAGTCGATCTCGCCCATCTTCGCGGCGCAGCTGCTCGCGCAGCGCGCCGGACTCACGAGCGATGATCGTGTGCAGGAGCAGACGTGGCGCCGTGCGTTGGCGCTCGCGGCGCAGTCCCCACTCGAGGGACTGCGCGGCGAGCTGCAATACGGACTCGCCGTGTGTGTCCACCAGCAGGCGATGCGTCTGCCGCACCGGCTCCCCGAGGTCGTGCGCCTCTATCAGGCAGCACTGCAGGATGGACTGGAGCGCGACACGAATCCGGAGCTCTGGGCGCAGGCACAGGTCAACCTCGGGCTGGCCTACGTCGCGATGCCCATGAGCGACGCCGGCGCCAAGCTGCGGCACGCGGTGGCCATCCAGGCCTTCCGCGAGGCGCTCAACGTGTACACGCGCGAGACACACCCCGAGGCGTGGGCAAGCACGATGCTCAACATGGCCAACGCCATGCAGTATCTGCCGTCGTCGCACCCGCAGGAGAACCTCATGGACGCGGTCACCGCGTACGAGGAGTTGCTGAGTGTGCGCACGCGCGCCATGGATCCCGTCGGCTACGCTCGCATCCTCGCGAACCAGGGGAATGCACTCGCGCATCTGGGCATCTTCCAGCCCGCCGTCGAGAAGCTCACCGAAGCGCACAAGCTGCTGCACTGGTACAACGAGGCCGACGCGGCGCAGCAGATCCTCGAACAGCTCGAGGCCATCAACGTGCAGCTCTTCGACTTCCTGCTCAATGCGTCGGTGGAGCGCTTCGTGGAGCGGTGCGAGCAGCGGTGCGGTGGCCCCGTGCCGGCCCTCGCGCGATTGCGCGAGGATCCGAACAGCGAGGGCGTGTGGGTGGACGAGTTCACGCGCGCGCTCTTTCGTGATTTCCTGCTCGACACGCCCGAGGGCGCATCATTCGTGCTGCTCGCGCTGGGGCGTCGCCCGGTGCCGATCGTGACCAATCCCACCGCCAGCATCGGCGCCTGGCTGCAGGAAGCCTCCGTACTCGCCTTCGCCGACGTGCTCAGCCGCAAGACCGACGAGGCACTCGAACAGCGCCTCGCCTTCCAGGTGACTGACTGATGGCAACTTCCCTCCCCATCGCGCCCGCCGGCGCGACCGCACCTGCGGCGCCGCCCGTGTCCGCGGCGCCCGCCACCCTCGCCGAACGCGCCGAGGCCGTCGAGAAGGCGCTGACCGACGTGCAGGGCATGCCCATCGACCACCGCACGCGTGCGCTGGCGCTCAAGACCGCGCTCGAGGCGTTTCACAAGGACGCGCTGATCACCATCGTGCGCGCGCTCAAGGCCGATCCGCGCGGG
>JALOPN010000385.1 GCA_025453875.1 Gemmatimonadaceae bacterium
GGAGGAGCTGTTCGAGGTGTGGACGTGGGCGCAGATCGGGGTGCATCACAAGCCGTGCGGTCTGCTGAACGTGGCCGGCTTCTATGATGGGCTGCGTGACTGGCTGGCCCATGCGCACGGGGCCGGCTTCCTGCGCGCCGCCCCGGACGAGGAGCTCGTGGTGGTCGAGGAGCCAAGCGGTCTGCTCGATGCGCTGTCGGCACGGTCGCGTCGGCCGGGGCCCAACGATCGGCTGTCCACGGCCGCCTTCTGAGCCGACCGACCGATCGCGGCGGTCCGGGGGTGCCTTAACGCCCGTTGGGGGCGTGGCGTCCACTATGCCGTGCCTACTCTTCTCTCCTCCCTGGCCCTCCGGGCCCTCCTCCTCGTCCTGCTGGTGGCCGGTCCGCTGGCCGCGCAGGGCGTCGACATCATCCGTGGTCGGGTCACGAGTCCGACCGGCGAAGCGCTCCAGAACGTCACCGTCACCGCGACGACGCTCACCGGTCAGGTGAGCCGCTCGGTTCGCACGGGGCGCGACGGTCGCTACACCCTTTCCTTCCCCGGTGGGGAAGGCGACTACTGGGTGAGCTTCAGCGCCATCGGCCTTGCGCCGCGTCGCTATCAGGTGAAGCGGACGGCCGATCAGGAAATCCTGATCGCCGACGCGCGCCTGTCGCCGGCGGCCGTCAACCTCGAGGCGGTCACGACGACGACGCGCGTCGCGGCGGCGCGTGGTGACACGGTGGGTGACGTGAGCGGCAACGAGCGCGATCTCAACGCGTCGACCGATCCGGGGCTGCTGAGCGCGGAGCAGATGGGCGATCTTGTCGCGATGGCGTCGGTCATTCCCGGTGTGCAGCTCATTCCGGGCGCAGACGGCGGGGCGGATGCGTTTTCGGTGTTCGGTCTCTCGGGCGACCAGAACAACACGCAGCTCAACGGCCTCAACTTCGGCGACGCATCGATTCCGCGTGACGCGCAGGTGTTCGCCTCGCTTTCGACGTCGCCGTACGATGTCTCGCGCGGTGGCTTCTCGGGCGGTCAGCTCACGCTGCGGACGCGTTCCGGGTCGAACTTCATGCGGCGCTCGCTGAGCACCAACCTCGTCGGTCCGCCAACGCAGTGGGTGGACTCGCGCGCGCTCGCGTCGGGGCAGCAGTACACGAACCTGTCGTTGGGCGGGTCCGCCTCGGGGCCGATCTCGCCGGACAAGCTGTTCTACAACAGCTCGTTCCAGTTCGACCGGCGCATGAACGATCTGCAGACACTGGTGAATACGAATCCGCTCGGCTTCACCACCGCCGGCGTCGCGCCTGATTCCGTGCTGCGCTTTCTCGACATCATCGGCGGGCAGTCGCTGCCGGCGAACGTGTCGGGCTTCCCGGGGCAGACGATCACGAACCGTGGCAGCTTCCTCGGCAGCTTCGACTTCACCCCGCCCAACTCGGCGCGCGGCAACACGTATGCGTTGTCCGTGTCGGGCAATCTGAATCAGACGCTGCCCACGGGTGGCGGCGGTGGTGGCGGCGGCTTCGGTGGCGGCGGCTTTGGTGGCGGCGGATCGGCGCTGTCGACGCCCACGCGCCAGGGAAAGCGTCTGAGCTACTCGGGTTCGGCGCAGCTGCGCCAGAGTGGCCTGCTTGGCATCGGCGGCATTCTCACGGAGACGACGGTAGGCGTGAATGTGAGCCGCACCGAGAACGACCCGTACCTGTTCCTGCCGTCGGGCAGTGTGCGCGTGAACTCCGTGCTCGAGGACGGCACGGCGTCGGTGCGCAACCTGACGTTCGGTGGCAGCCCGGCCGCGAACACGGCCAACGGCAACGGCTCGATCGGCTTCGTGAACACGCTGTCGTGGTTCAGCGGTGACAATCGCCACCGCGTGAAGCTCACGTCGGAGTTCCGCTATGAGGACTACTGGCAGGACCTGACGCAGAACGAACTCGGCACCTTCAGCTTCAACGCGCCGCGTCGCCGCGAGGGGAGCCAGATGGTGGGCGCCATGTCGCTCGGCGATGCGTGGCGTCCGATCAACGACGTGCAGATCCAGTATGGCGTGCGCGTCGATGGCAACCGGTTCCTGATCGGTCCGAACGAAAATCCGGCGGTGGCGCAGTCGTTCGGGCTGAACAACGCCGACGTGCCGAACCGGCTCTACGTGAGCCCGCGGGCGGTGTCGGCATCTTCCAGAACACGCCGAGCACGCAGCTCATCGGTGGCGCGATCGACAACACGGGGCTGCCGAGTGGCCTGCAGCAGCTGACGTGCCTTGGCGCGGCGGCGCCGTCGCCGAACTGGAGCGAGTATCTGCTCGATCGCGCGACCATTCCGGTCACGTGTGCGGATGGTACGGGTGGCACGGTGTTCGCGAACAGCAATCCGAACGTGACGCTCTTCGATCCGAACTTCGCGGCGCAGCGCTCGCTGCGCGCGAATCTGCAGTGGGCGGGCGCGGTGCTGCGCAACCGCTTCCGCGCCTCGGTTGACGTCACGTATTCGCGCAACCTGGCGCAGCAGTCGAACTTCGACCTCAACTTCCCGGCGCAGTCGCAGTTTGCGCTGGCCAACGAGGGCGGGCGTCCGGTGTTCGTCACGCCGTCGAGCATCGTGCCCACGACGGGGCAGACCGCGTGGCGCGAGGCGCGCGTGGTGGACGCGTTCGGTCGCGTAACGATGCAGCGCTCCGATCTGACGTCGGAGAGCAAGCAGGTGACGGTGAGCGTGAGCCCGATCGCGTTCAACTCCAAGTTCCAGTGGGGGCTGAACTACGTGATCAGCGACGTGCGCGAGCAGTTCTACGGCTTCCAGAGCACGGTCGGCGACCCGACGCAGCGGGAATGGGCGCGCGGCAACTTCTCGCGTCACCAGATCCAGTACAACCTGAGCCGCGAGTTCTTCGAGCGCGTGACGCTGCGCTGGTCGGGCAACATTCGCTCGGGCACGCCGTACACGCCGCTCATCTCGGGTGACGTCAACGGTGACAGCTACGGTAACGACCGCGCGTTCATCTTCGACCCGGCGTCGGCGGGTGATGCGGCGCTGTCGAGCGGTCTGTCGGCGCTGCTTGCAACCGGCACGCGGGAAGCGCGCGCGTGCCTCGAATCGCAGCTTGGCCAGCTCGCCGGTCGCAACTCGTGCATCGGTCCGTGGACGACGAGTGCGAATCTGAGCATCTCGCTCAACTCCGTGCGCCTCGGTCTGCCGCAGCGTGCGAACGTGTCGCTGCAGGTGGC
>JALOPN010000386.1 GCA_025453875.1 Gemmatimonadaceae bacterium
GATGACTACGGCGCGTCACTCACGCAGGCGAGTGCGTGGGCCATGGCGCACTACTTCGCGGGGCGGCCCGCCGATGAGGACGGTCCGCTCACCTGGCCGGAAGGGAATGCGTTTCTCACGCGACATCTCGCGAAACGCGCGGGCGCTCGGATCATCACCAGCGCGCCCACGCTCGCGGTGGAGGCACAGGGAACACGGTGGCTCGTGCACACGCCACGGGCCACGGTGCAGTGCGACGCGGTCATCTGGGCCGCGCCGCTGTTCGTGCTGCCGCGCGTCCTGCAGGGCGCGCGTGCGTCGTCGGCACTGCCGGTGACCATCGACTACGCCCCATGGGTCGTGGCCAACCTCACGCTGTCACGACGTCCACGCGAGCATGGCGCGCCGCCGGCGTGGGACAACGTGCTCTACGGCAGCACGTCGCTCGGTTACGTGTCGGCCACGCACCAATCGGTGGGCATGCCACGCGACGCCACGGTCTGGACGTGGTACCACGCGCTCGTGGATGCGCCATCGCTCACCGCGCGTCGCGCGTTGGAGACCACGCCGTGGGCCACGTGGCGCGATCGCATTCTTGCGGACCTCGCGCGCGCCCATCCGGATGTCGCGGCGTGCACGACGCGCCTCGACGTGTGGCGCTGGGGGCACGCGATGGCGAGGCCGGTGCCCGGTGTGCTGACGCGGCGCGCGGCGCTCGAGGCGTGGCAACCGGCGCCGCGTGTGTTCGTGGCGCACGCCGACGTGAGCGGCTTCTCGATCTTCGAGGAGGCGCAGTGGCAGGGCGTGCGCGATGTACCCCTTGGTGAGGTCGCAGCCGTACGCGCTCGCGCGACCCGAGCCGACGCCCAACTCCACCTCGATCTCGACGAGCTCGGCCGTGAGGGCCTGACGCACGGTGCCGTCGTCGAAGGGCAGGCGCTGTCCGCCGCGCACGACGGGGAAGCGATTGATCCACGCGTCGGTGGTGGTGGGCTGGATGGTGCAATCGAAGCACTTGCCAACCGCCATGAGCAGCCGGCCCACATTGGGATCGGCGCCGTGCACCATGGTCTTCACCAGCGGCGAGTTCACGATGCTCTTGGCCACCGTCTTCGCTTCGGCGTCATTGAGTGCGCCACGCACGTGCACCTTGAGCAGATGTTCGGCGCCTTCGCCATCGCGCGCGAGGATTTCGGTCATGCGCAGGCAGATCGCGAGCAACGCCTCGCGGAAGGCGGCTTCGGGCACGGCGCCGGCGAGTCCGTTGGCCAGCAACACGCACGTGTCGGAGGTGCTGGTATCGGTGTCCACCGACAGCATGTTGAACGACTGCGCGACCGCATCGCGCAGCATGGCATCGAGTGTTGGTGCGTCGAACGCGGCGTCGGTGAACAGATAGGCGAGCATGGTCGCCATGTTCGGCTCGATCATGCCGGAGCCCTTGGCCACGGCGGTGATCGTCGCGTCCCCGACCGACACCGAGAGCGCCTTGGGATGTGAATCGGTGGTCATGATCCCTTCGGCGCCCACGAGCGGATCGGGCTGCAGTTCGCCGGCGATGCCGGGAATGCCCGCTTCGATCATCTTGATGGGGAGTGGCACGCCGATCACCCCCGTGGAGCTGACGAGCACCTTGTCGGCGGTGGTGCCGACTTCAGCGGCTGCCGCAGCCGCCATGCGGCGCGCATGTTCGACCCCGATGGGGCCGGTGGCGACGTTGCTGACCTTGCTGTTGGCAATAATGGCCCGGAGCACACCGCCGCGGATCGTCTCGCGCCCGAGGATGACGGGCGCGCCCGGGAAGTGATTGCGCGTGAAGACGGCGGCCGCGGTGGCGTCGACCTCGCTCACGAAGAGTGTGAGGTCCTTGGCGGTGGGCTTGAGCCCGACGTTGCGGCTCGCGCAGCGGAAGCCGCGTGGGAAGACAGCGGGCGAATGGAAGGTCTCGACGGTCATGGGCGGAAGATATCGCCGCGGGGAAGCGAACGCGCCCCGGGGCGCGGGGTTACACTACGCCATGCCTCTCTTCCCAGCCCTCCGTCGATGGGTCGCGCTGGTGCTGACGGCCGGCGCCGCGTTTGCAGCCCGCCCGACGCCGGCCGACGCCCAGCGTCCGCCCACCGACCGTGCGCGCGCCTCGATGCGCCGTGTGGCCCAGCCGCGCAAGCAGACGTTCACGAGTGAACTCGGGTACGTGAGTACCACGGGCAACACGAGCGTGATGACCGTGAACGCGGCGCAGCGCTACAACCTCGTCACGGGGTTCTGGCGTATCGAGCAGTTCGTGCAGCTCGTGTACGGCGAGAGTGAGGGCACGGTCAACAGCAGCTTCATCCGCGGCGCGGTGGGCGGGGAGTACGCGCTGCGGTCCTCGCTTGGTGTGGCCGCGGGGCTGCTCTTCGATCAGAATCGCTTCTCGGGCGTGCGGCAGCGTTCGGAGGAGTACCTCGGTCTCGTGTGGCGCGTGGTGGAAGGGAGCCGCGATACACTCCGTCTCGACGCCGGTGGTTCGTTCACGCAGCAGCGGAACGTGGACGGCACCGCGCGCAACTTCCCGGCGGCACGTACCGCGCTCTGGTACAAGCG
>JALOPN010000088.1 GCA_025453875.1 Gemmatimonadaceae bacterium
TCCACCTGCAGGTCAAGTCGCAGCTCCATGGCACCGCCCGCCGCGATCACACGATCGGTGACGCACGTGACCGTACGTCCCGAGGTCACGCAGCGCCACTCCGGTCCCGCCGCGCCCACGAAGCTGAGCGATGCGGGCAGCGAGTCGGTGACGGAGATGATGTCGGTGGTGGGTCCGGTACCGCGATTCTCCACGCGCAGGGAGTACTGCGCGATCGCGCCCGGCACGACCGCCCCAACGGGCCGCTTCACGAGCGCGAGGTCCGGCGCGCCTTGCACGGGCAGCAGCGGCGTGCTCGACGTGTTGTCGCTGAGGTCTTCATCGATGTAGCCCGGCGGCGTGCTCACACGCGCCGTGTTGCGCAGCTCGCTGCGTACGTCGCGCCGATCGCCATGGCCGGCAGCGACGCGCCGCTGCGCAGGAGCGCGGGCGACGGCGGCTCGGTGCACAAGCGATCCGGCACCAGCGCGCAGCGCACTACCAGCAGCTGCAGACCGGTCGACGGCTCATCGGTCAGGATGCTACCCGCGGGCAGCGCCGTCGGACCATGGTTCGTGATGACGATGCGGAACGTGATCGTATCGCCCGGTGCGGCCGCCGATACGTTGACCGTCTTGCGCACCGAAACGTTTGCTTCCACCCGACCCAGCACTTCGACCTCGGCCACGTCCGGCAGTGCGTTGGCTCCCTGATTGGTGAGCGTGCCGATCTGCGAACGAATCGTGGTTGAGGCACCAAGCTGTGCGTAGGTGAGCGACAGACCGTTCACGCCATCACCGGAGACGATCGTGCCCGAGGGCACGACCGCCGGCATGCCTGCGAACGTCACGACGCCCGTGCCCGCGTTGTAGCTCGCCGTGGCACCGGCCGGCAGATTGCCGAACGCGACGCCGCTGAGCCCCGACGCGAGCGTGACGGCGTACGTGGTACCGGTGCTCGTCGATGGGCCGGCATTGCGGAAGCGAATGGTCCCGCTGACCGGCGATCCCGGTGGCACCGGACCGGCAAAGCCCTGCAGCGACGTGGTGACGTCGGCGATCTGATCGCCAAGGACCGTCTTCGTGTCGCTGTCAGGCGCGATGTTCGCGCCCTGATTGGTTGTCGTGCTGATCGTCGCGCTGATCGTGCTGTTGGCAACGCCGTTCTGCGTGTACTGCACGGTGATGCCGCTCGTACCGTTCCCCGACGCGATCGCACCGGAGGCCAGTGTGGTCGGCATGCCGGTGAACGTGACGACACCGGTGCCGGCATTGTAGGTGGCGGTCGCACCGGCGGGCAGATTGCCGAAGGTCACGCCGGTGAGGCTCGGAGTGAGCGTGAGCGTATAGCCCACGCCCGCCGCCGTGGACGGACCGAGGTTGCTGAACGTGACAGTCGTGGAGACGGTGCCGCCGGCGTTGACCAGCGCGGGCGCCGTCACGAGCGCGCGCACATCGGCGATGAAACCACCACCTGGGCTCGCCACCGCGTTGTCGAGCGCGACGTTCGCGCCCTGATTCGTGCTGGTGCCGATCGTGCTCGCGATGTTGCTGATGGCCGCACCCGGCTGCACGTACGACAGCGTGATGCCGCTCGTCCCATCGCCCGAGGCCAGCGCGCCGATCACCAGCGTGCTGGGCATGCCGGTAAACGTGACAGCACCGCTGCCGCTGTCATACGTGGCCGTCGCACCCGCAGGCAGGTTGCCGAACGTCACGCCCGTGAGCCCCGGTGTGAGGGAGAGCGCGTACGTCATGCCCGACGCCGTCGACGGTCCGGTGTTCTCGAAGCGGATCGTGCCGCTCACGGTCTGTCCGGCATCGACACTGACCGGGAACGCGAGCGACGTCGTGACGTCGGCGATCAGCTGTCCCGTGAGCGTGGTCGTGGCCGCATCAGGCTGCGCATTGGCACCCTGATTGGTGGTCGTGCCGATGCCGCTCGTGACCGTGCTGGTGGCGGTACCCGGCTGCGTGTAGTTCACCACGATACCGCTCGTCCCGTTGCCGGAGGCGATGGCATTGATGGCCAACGTGGCCGGCATCCCCACGAACGTCACAACACCGGTACCGGCGTTGTAGGTCGCCGTTGCACCTGCTGGCAGATTGCTGAAGCTCACACCGGTGAGACCAGTGCTGAGCGTGAGCGTGTACGTCATCCCCGACGCGGTCGACGGACCGGTATTGCGGAACACCACCGTGCCACTCACCGCCGTGCCCGCGTCGGCAGTGGCCGGAAACGCGAGCGTCGTGGTGACATCGGCAATGAGCTGTCCGATGATGGTGGCCGTGGCACTGTTCGGGCCGACGTTCTGTCCTTCGTTGCTCGTGGTGGCGATGCCGCTGGTCACACTGGAGTTGGCCACGCCATTCTGCGTGTAGCTCACCGTGATCGGCGTGCTGCCATCACCCGACGCGATCTGCCCGGGCGTGAGCGAGGTCGGCATGCCGGCGAATGTCACCACACCGGTGCCGGTGTTGTACGTCGCCGTCGCGCCGGCTGGCAGGTTACCGAACGTGACACCGGCGAGCCCACTCGTGAGCGTGAGCGTGTACGACACATTCTCGGCGGCGTACGGGCCGAGATTGCGGTACAACACCGTGCCGGAGACGGTCTGTCCCGCGTCGACCGGTGAGCCGAAACTCACGGCCGTCGTGACGTCCGCGGCGAGCACCGCGTTCAGCGGCGTCGGCACGTTGTTGTTGCCCGGATTACCGTCGCCGTCCGGATCGGGGTTGTTGCCGTTCTGCGACTGGTCGCTTGGCGACTGTCCGGAGAAGGCACCACCCGTCACCGTGCCCGTCGCCTGATTGGTGTAGTTGCCGACCGGCAGCGGATTGGTGGGCTGGTAGCGCAGCGTGATGTCGAACTCGCACTGCGCACTCGCGGCGAGCGAGTTGATCGTGGCCAGCAACGTGGTGCCATCACCGTCGAACGCCGCATTGGTCGTGGCGGACGCGCACGCGCCCACGATGGTCGGCGCGACCTGAATCGTGTACGTACCGGCCGAGAGCGCTGCCGCCGCGCCACCCGGCACCAGTGTGCCGAACCGCGGCGCGGCACCCGCGAGCGGATCGGTGATCTGAATGGTTTCCAGCGGCTCGAGACTGTAGTTGCGCGCGAGGATGCGCAGGACAGCCGTGATGGAGCCATCGGTGTTGGCCACGGGTGTGCCGACCACACGCTTCGCCATACCCAGACGTGCCTGCGGTACGAAGGCGAAGCGATAGTCGGTCGCCGTGGCGTTTTCAGCGAGCGCGATGCCGGTGATGTTGGGTGGCGTGGTGGCCACACCACCACTCGTGCCCGCACGCTGCTGTCCAACGAGCAGGAACGCTTCGCTCACCGTGCCACGCTGAATGGCGTAGGTGCCTTCGGGAAGCCCGGTGACACTGAACGTGCCGTCCGGCGCCGTGTTCGCCGTCCGCGAGACCGCACTGCCGTCGAAGGCCGTGCCGGTGATCGTCATCGTGATGCTGCCGATGCCCGTGTCCACGGGATCGCGGTCCGCGTTGTCATTGAAGTCGCGGAACACGAAGCCCGCGAGCGACGCGCCCGTTACCGTGACGGTGCCGCCCCGCGAGTTGTTGCCGGGCGTGATGTCGAGCGAGGTGGTGGTCACACTCGCCGTGTTCGTCACCGTACCGCCGGCGGGCACCACCAGATGCCGCACCGGCACGGTGATGTCGACTTCACCACCGCTGCTCAGCGTCCCAAGCTCGCAGGTGAACGAGGTGCCGCCAGCGACGCCCGTGCAACTGTTCTCGGAGATCGTGCCGCTCACGACCGCAATCGTTGGCGTGCCGGTGAGCTCCATGTTGGCCGGCAGGTTGTCGCTCACGCGCACGGTATCGGCTTCGGCCAGGCCGACACCGGTGTTGTTGCGTACACGAATCGTCCATGTGAACGGACGCCGCACAGCGATCGGAGCGGGCGAGGCGGTCTTGCTCACCACCTCAACGTCGGCGCGCGTACGCACCGTCGTGGCCTGCGTGGCCGAGTTGTTGGCCCCGTTGATGTCGAAGCCGGCCAGCGTTTCGTCCGACTGCACGCCAACGCTGTTGGTGTAGATGCCCTTCGTGATGCCGAGCATGGTCACCGTGATCGTGGCCGTCCCGTTGGCCGCGATGCGCGGCACGGTGCACTCGAGGACGGCCCCCACCGCACCGACCGCCGGCACCGTCCCGCAGCTGCCGGCACTGATCGTGTGCGACTGATATGACAGGCCCGCCGCCGGCAACTGATCGGTCACCACCACGTTCTCCGCGTCCGACGGGCCGTTGTTGGTAACGGTGATCGTGTACACCGTGTTGCTGCCCACCGACAACGGATCGACGCTGTCGGTCTTGTTCACGAGCAGATCGAGCGACGGATTGTTGATCGCGGTCGTTGCCGTGGTCCGGTTGTTCGTATCGCCGGGCGTCGTCGGCTCCACGGTCGTGGTGCTCACGCGCGCGATGTTCTCGATGTTCGTGCCGCGTGTGGCGGTCCCGGGCCGCACGACGATGTTCACCGTCCGCTGCGCCGCACTGTTGATGGTGCCCATGGCGCACTCGACGACACGATTGCCCGGAGCCGTCACGGTGTTCGGCGTCGGGGTGATCGCGCAGGTCACGGGGGCCGCACCGGACGCCGACACGAACAGCACACCCAGCGGCAGCGAGTCGATGACCGTGACGTTCGCCGCCTGACTTGGCCCGTCGTTGATGGCCGCCAGCACGTACGTCAGCGTCTGTCCGGCGGCTGCCGGATCGGGCGTGTCATTCTTGGTGATGCGCACATCGGCACGCGGGTCGACCGTGCTCGAGACCTGCGCCACATTGTTCGCGAGCGCGGGGTCTGCCACATCGTTCGAGATGAGGTGCGCACGATTGACGCGCGCGCCGCCATTGCCACCAGGACGAATCGAGACGTCCACCACCGGGCAGTCCACACCCGCGGTACACACTGGCAGCGAGGGGATCGTGCACGTGAGCACACGGCCGGTCGCACCTTGGGTGGCACTCGAGCAGGTCACGGCACTCGCCACGCCCTGCCGTGTGACCGTATGCCCGACGTAGCCGGCGCCCGTGGGACCGGCCGAGTTGTTGATGAGTGTGAGCAGCGTGTCCCGGAGCGTCAGGCTCGTGGCCGTGACCGGCCCGCCGTTGACGATCTCGAGCGTGTACGTGAGCACCTCGCCGGCCGGCACGGTCGCGAGATCCACCGACTTGAGCACCGACAGATCGGCGCTGCTCGGGCCGGGACTCGTGGTCACCGTGCTCGTGGTGGTGTTGTTCGCGAGATTCGGATCGGCAACGTTGGGATTGATCGTCGTGAGCGTGGCCGAGTTCTGCAGCGCCCCCGCCGCCGTCGCTTCGACGGTCAGGATGATCGACGGCGTCGTGGCGCCCGAAGCGAGTGGTGCACCGGCGGTGTACGTGCGTTCACAGGTGAGCGGATTCGGTCCGCTCACGGGCAGCGCCGGCGTGCACGTCCAGCCGTTGAGCGTCACATTCGTGACGGTGACGTTGGCCGGCAGATTGTCGGTAATGACCATCGTGCCATGGAACACGCTCGGCCCCGCGTTCGTCGCGCGCAGCGTCCAGTTGAACGGCACGCCGATGACACCGAGCGCCGGGCTCGGTCCGGTCTTGGAGATGACGAGATCGGCCGTCGGATCGAGCAGTGTGGCGCCACCGTCGTTGGCCGAGTTGTTGCTCAGGTCGGGATCGAATGGCGTGGCGGCGCCGATCGTGGCCGTGGTGACCACGCCCGCACCGGCGCTCGCGATGATGACCGGAATGCTCACGCTGCCAAGGGGCTGATTGGCACCCGCAACGCCGCCGCTCGGGCGCGTGCACGTCACCACCTGTCCCGCCACCGAACAGGTCCAGCCGTTCTGTGGTGACGCGACCGCGCCCACCGTGTAGTTGGCCGGCAGCGTCGTGCTCATCGTGAGCGTGTTGGGTACGTCACCGTCGTACGCCGCCGTCAGCACGAAGTTGAAGCCGTTGCCCACGAAGTAGGGGCCGGCCGTACTGCGCGCGATGGTGAGTCGTACATCGGAACCGGCCGTGACCGCGACGTTGAAGGTCGCGCTGTTGTTGAGCGTGTTCGGATCCTGCGGCGTGAGAGCGGGCGCCCCGGGTTGCACCGCAACACTGGCCGAACCGGTGACGGTGCTACCGGCGGCGGCGACCACGCGCCCCGTGATGGTGCCGACGGAAACGCTGGCCCCCGAGGCGATCGGGCCGCTCACGTTGCACGTGATGGTGCCACCCGCTTCCGTACAGCCAGCCGGCAACGCCCCCTGCAGCACAAACCCGCTGGGCACCGGAAACTGCACGCGCAGCGCAGACGCCGCGTCGGGGCCGAGGTTGTTGATGCCGAGCACGAACCCCACCGTGCTGCCCGACGCGACGGACGCGGAGGTCGCGTTCAGTTGCATCGCGAAGTCGGCGCCGGCCACGACGGTCGTCTGCGACACGACGGTGTTGTTGGGCGGATCGGCGTCGGGCTGCGTGGACGTCACGGACGACGTCACATTGGTGCTGCCTTCCTGATCGAGTCGCAAGCGCACCGTGAACGTGCCGCTTGCCGCGAACGCCAGCGCGGGATGACTGCAGGTGAGCACACCGGGCCCGCTCTGCCCAACGGTCATGCCGCTGCAACTCGCGCCCGTACCCGCCGTGAAGCCGTCGTAGCGTGTACCGGCCGGCACCTGCATCTGGTAGCTGATGCCGGTGGCGGTGCTGAGACCGTTGTTCTCGATCACCACCGAATACGTGACGACGCCGGTGCGTGGCACCGGGTCGGGGGCGTCGGTCACGTTGAGTACGAGATCGACCTGCGCCGCCAGCGACGACGGCGCGAACGCCGACAGGAGCGGGAGCAGGGTGGCGACGAGCAGATGGCGCGCGAGCGCGCGGAAGACACCACGGCGCGTCCTCGGGGCGCCGAACGGCGCGACATCGAGGACAGGCCCGTACGGGCGGGACATGCGAGGCGGGAAAGAACGCGGAGGGGGCGCCCGACGGATCGACCGAACCGTCGCAGCGCGATCGCCACGCGCTCACGACGCGCGCTCGCGATCTGTCCCTCAGACGCCATCCCTGTGCGCGGAGTCACAATGGCGGCATTGTCCCACTCGGGATGGCGAACGGACCATCACACCGGTGGCACACACCCACACCCTCTGCAACCGGAGCCCGTGGTGAAACACCCGACGGACCGACGCAGGTGTCCTCAGCGCGCTCCGGTGGCGGCGCCGTTGGCGAGCAGTTCCCGGTCGGCCGCGAAGATCGCGAGCACCCAGGCCGGTGGCGGCATCGGCTCCGTGGCGCCCACGGCGTGCATGAGGTCGGCCAACGCCGTCGGCACGTCCCGCTTCCAGATCAGCGCGCGCGTGATGCCGAGGGCGCGCACTTCACCGCCCTGCATGAAGCGATGGATGTGGTAGATCCACTTGTCGTCGAAGCCCGCCAGTTCGAGCTCGAGCTCGAAGCGGGTCCAGACCCTGAGCGGTTTGCGATAGATGAGCTTCTGCGAGCCCAGCGTGGGCGCGAGGCCGCGACGCACGACCGCCTCGAAGAGCGCCGAGCGCGCGATCATCTCCCAGCGAATGAAATCCATGTACATCGGATACTTCGCCGCCGTCATGACGCGGAATCCGTCGCAATCGAACAGGCGCACGCGAAAGCGACGCCGAATCGTGGCGTCGAATCGCACGCGGGGACGCGTGTAGCGCGAGGCGAGCATGCGGCCGATGGTCAACCAGTAGTGGAACATCGGCGCGCGGCGCTCAGCCGGC
>JALOPN010000089.1 GCA_025453875.1 Gemmatimonadaceae bacterium
TCCCCACTGCTGCCTCCCGTAGGAGTCTGGGCCGTGTCGCAGTCCCAATGTGGCTGGCCATCCTCTCAGACCAGCTACCCGTCATCGCCTTGGTGCGCCGTTACCGCACCAACTAGCTGATAGGCCGCGAGCCCCTCCAAGTGCCCCGGAGGTTTCCTCCACAAGGGACTCCCCTCGTGGAACGTATGCGGTATTACCCGGCCGTTGGGCCGGCTATCCCCCACACTTGGGTAGGTTGCTCACGTGTTACGCACCCGTTCGCCGGTTGCCCCCGAAAGGGCCCCCTTGACTTGCATGTGTTAAGCACGCCGCCAGCGTTCGTCCTGAGCCAGGATCAAACTCTCCAATGAAAAGTTGACTAGCTCAAATCACAATCTGGCTTGCCGACCGCCCGAAGGCGCCATCGGCTTACCGGAATCATCAGGTTGTACTCTCCCCGCAGGCGATGAACCCGCGGATCATAGAGTCCGCCCCGCACATCCGTTGATCTCGACTTCGATTGTCAATCAGCTCTATTCGTCGGCGTCTCGCGACGCGTCCGTTACTTCTTTTTTGCGCCACCGTTTCGGCGGCAGATTTACAACTTAACCAGCTGCTCTCGTCCCGTCAAGGGGGTCCGACATTTTTGTTTCCGTGTCGACTCGCGACTGAAACATCCCGCGGACCTCCCACCACGTCAGCCTGCGTCAGCGCGATCGTTGTCGCGGCGCGGCACGCCGGGTTGAGAGAAGGGCGTGAAAGGTATGTCGCAATCGCTCGAAGCGCAAGCCCCGGATTTGATCGCTACGCAATGGCTTCACTGCCGCCATCGCCACCCCTCCAACACCAGACGAGCCACTCCCTCACTCGTCTCTCGCGGTGCCAACCAGACACCGCCATGCGCCCTCTAGGACTCGAACCTAGAACCTACTGATTAAGAGTCAGCTGCTCTACCGATTGAGCTAAGGGCGCAAACTCGTCCTGCCAGACTGCCATTCCGTTCCCTTCGTCACCAACGCGCCAGGAGGGATTCGAACCCCCGACCCGCAGCTTAGAAGGCTGCCGCTCTATCCACCTGAGCTACTGGCGCCTCACGACGGTCAGTGCTCTCCCGTCACGCGACGCTTGCCGAAGCAATCGGGGCGGCCGGATTCGAACCGGCGACCTCCTGCTCCCAAAGCAGGCGCGATACCGGGCTACGCTACGCCCCGTGTGACGGTCGCGGAGATTACACCCGTCCCGCCGCGCGGTCAACCGGTCTCGCCAAAATTCTTTGCCGCCACCGATAACACCGCACGCACCGCGCGCGCCCGATGACTCACCGACCCCTTCGCAGACGCCGGCAACACACCAAAACTCCCCGACAACTCCGTCGAATAGAAGACGGGATCATACCCGAAGCCTTCGCGCCCGGCGGCGTGCCGCAGGATCCGACCGGCCGTGCGCCCCTCGGCCGTCATCACCTTCCCCTCCGGTGAGATCAGGACCGCGGCGCACACGTACGCGGCCGAGCGCGCCTCCGGTTGCTCCGCCCCAACCGCCGCCAGCGCCGCCTGGAGCCGTGCGATGTTCGCCGCGTCGAGCGCGGCCCCCGTCTCGGTCGCCACGCCGCCCCAGCGCTTGCTCTGCACACCCGGCGCGCCGCCCAGCGCGTCCACACACAAGCCGGAATCCTCCGCCAGCACCCAGCGCCCGGGTGCCAGCGCGGCAAACCACCGCGCCTTCGCCAACGCATTCTCGGCAAACGTGTCGAAACATTCGATAGCCGCCTCCGACGCGTCGTCCTCGAGCAAGCCGAGGTCCTCGAGCAGACACCATCCCCACCCCGCGTCCTCGAGCAGCGCGCGCAACTCGCGCTGTTTGCCCGCGCTGCGCGTCGCGAGCACCACCGTTGCCCGTACCATCAGCCACGCATTCGCCGTGACATCATGGCGCGCCCCATCAACCGCGCGACGCGAGCACGGTCGCCTGCGCGGCCTGCAACGAACGAATCCCCTGCTCCGCCAGATCGAGCAACGCGTCGAGCTCCCGTCGAGCGAACGTGGTCTGCTCGCCGGTGCCCTGCACTTCGACATAGCGACCGTCCGTGCACATCACGACGTTCATGTCGACCGCCGCACGCACGTCTTCCTCGTAGTCGAGATCGAGACGCGGCTCGCCGTCGATCACACCCACCGAGACCGCCGCCACACGACGACGCACCGGTGACACCGCAGCGCGTTCCGTGCGCACCAGCCAATCGAACGCGTCCACCACCGCGACCGCCGCGCCGGTGATGGCGGCCGTGCGCGTGCCGCCATCGGCCTGCAGCACGTCGCAGTCGATGCGCACCGTGAACTCGCCGAACGCGAAGTCATCGAGCATGGCGCGCACACTGCGACCAATGAGCCGCTGAATCTCCTGCGTGCGTCCACCCAGTTGGCTCCGCTCGCGCGAGGTGCGCGTCTTCGTCGCGCGCGGCAGCATGGCATACTCGGCCGTCAGCCATCCCAGCCCGCGACCGCGACGCCACCCCGGCACGCCATCCTCGATGCTCGCCGCACAGAGAACGCGCGTATTGCCGAACGACACGAGACAGGACCCTTCCGCGTGCGGCACCGCGCCGCGCTCGAGGGTCACGGGACGCAACGCATCAAGGGCGCGCGCGACGCGCGGCGCGGGACCGGAAGGCGACTGTTCACTCACGATGCACACCAGAGGAGGGACCATCAGGCACGACGGCACATCCGTCGTGCTCACACCACGACACACGTCGCATGACTGGCACGGTCACGAGGCCGCGTCATCCTGCAGCTTCGCGATGATGCCGGTCGTACTCTGCCCCGGCACGAGCGGGATGACCACGACACGTCCACCACGCGCACGGACCACATCGGCGCCCACGATCGTGTCCGGTGCATAGTCGCCGCCCTTCACGATCACGTCGGGCTGAAGCCGGGCGACCAACTCGGCGGGCGTGTCCTGGTCGAAAATCACCACGGCGTCCACCATCTCGAGCGCCGCGAGGACAGCGCGTCGTTCGTCCTGGTGACGCACCGGCCGCGTCGGTCCCTTCAGCCGCCGCACCGAGGCGTCACTGTTCAGACCGACGATGAGCGCCGCGCCTTCGACGCGCGCGCCGAGCAGCACATCGACGTGACCGGGGTGCAGCAGAGCCACGCCACGGCGGCCTCCCAATCGAGACACTTCGCACGCGGGTCACGAACGCCAGCGGCCGCAAGGCGCGCGACATCGAGCGACGAGTTCACCACCGGCCCAGCGGCGTGCGGCGTCACCATTGCGAGAGCATGTCGTCGATGAGCTCGTTGATCATCGTCTCGATCGCGTTGCGCCGACCGCGAAGCTCGCCCCCTTCGGGGTACTGCTCGTTGCGCGACGCGCCCTTCTTTTCCTTGAGCAGCTCACCCGTGCGCTGATTCACGAGTTCGTAGTCCACGACGAGTTGCAGCTGACGCTGCGCCCGGGTGGCCTGCGCCGGATCGGCACTGACGCCCACGGGGAGGTCGACTTCGTACTCGCGAATGACACCCGTCACGAGCACGTCCGCACGCTCCACCGTCGCGTCACGCAAGTTGAGCCGATCCTGCATGGCCTTGCGCAATGCTTCGAAGACCTCGCGCTGCAACTCCTCGCGTGGCAACCCACCGCCCGCGAATCCGTACAGACAGCCGCTCGTGAGCGCGACCGGCGCGAGCAGCAGCGTGGAGAGGACCGCCCTACGGTTTACGCCAGATGGCATCGTCGAAACCTTCGGAGACAGACTGGATATCGGACACCGCGAGTGAGAGGGAGCGGCGTCCGGTGGTGTGCACATACCGCAAGCGCATTCGCCCTTCCCCTTCGGCGATGCGTTCCGACCATTCGACCACGCGGCCGTTCTCGATGCGCTCGATGCGCACAAGGTCCCGCCCGTGAAAATGCACGCGCCACGTTCGCGCATCGGACGCGGTGCCGGAAATATCGGCGCGCAGCGTGTCGCCGTCGAGGCGCACGACGGTGTCACGTCCCGCGGGGAGCGCAACACGGCCGAGCGACGCCCAGAGCAGCGGGGGTGGGGGCAGGAAGCGACGGATCATGTCAATGCCGGGCACGAAGAGCGAATCGCCTTCGAGGATGGCCAGGCCACTGCCGAACCCGTTGGCCACGAAGAGATCGAGGCGCGCCCGATCGGGCGGGCCCGTCCGCACCACACCATCCCCTTTCACATCGAACGTTTCGTCGGCGTACCGCCAGTCGAAGCGATACAGCTGCGGGACGGTCGGCAGTGGCGTCGCGGGAATGGCGAGACGCGTCTCGACGCCAGTGAGCGGGCGCGCGCGAGGTGCACACGCCGAGAGCGCGGCCAGCGCACCAAGCAGCGCCCACCCTGTCATCCATCTGCCCCGTACGTTGCGCGCGCGTCCCGTCACCCAGCCTCCGCGTGTCGTTGTCTCGAACGCCTGAGCGCCACCCTCGGGGCACTCCCGCGATGGTACCCCACGGAAACACGCCGGGTTCGGGCGAGGCGTCGGCCCGCTCCTCACGCTGGCCCATCCGACGCGGTGTCCCGCGCTTCCCCGCGCAGGATGCGCAGCACGACGTCCGGCAGACGGGCTGGCCGGCCCGTGCGATCGAGCGCCACCAGCGTCGTCGACGCCGTCACGAGCGTACGCCCCGCTGACGCGTGCTCGATGCGGTAGCTGAACGCCATGGCGCGCGAGCGCAACTCCGTGAGGCGCGTGTACACCGCGATGGGATCGTCGTAGCGGGCCGAGCCGACGAACCGCATGGTCGCCTCGCTCACCGCGAGTGTAATCCCGTCGGCCTCCATCTCGGCGTACGAGCGGCCGAGCGCGCGGATGTAGTCCGTGCGCCCGATTTCGCACCACACGAGATAGTTGGCGTGGTAGACCACCCCCATCTGGTCGGTCTCGGCGTATCGGACGCGCAGATCGGAGCGATGTTCGCGGTCGAGCGGATCAGACATGCGGGCGGGCGTGGGTGACGGTTCCCCTGCAGCGACAGCGCATCGGGCGCCGTGCCGCGCAAGATGCCCGGAACGCGAAGGCGACTCAAGCGCAGCGGCGCGATTCGCGCGTTTGTGGGCGCCCTCACGGGACGTTAGACTCCCCTCGTGCTTCCCGCTCCCGTGCTGGTCTTCGGCGACGCGCACCTGGGCATCGCGCCCCAGGCGGCCGAAGATGACCTGCTGCGCTTTCTGCGCGACGCGCCGCGTCAGGCGAAGTCGGTCGTCATCATGGGCGACTTGTTCGACTTCTGGTTCGCGTGGCGTCACGTGATGCCGCGCGCGGGATTTCGCGTGCTCGCGGCGCTCGCCGATCTGCGGGATGCCGGCATTCCGGTGCTCTGGATCGGCGGCAATCACGATTGCTGGGGCGGCGAGACGCTCGAGTCGCTGACGGGGGCGACCTACACGCTCGACCCCTGGACCGGTTCCGTCGGCGGTTGGCACACGCGCCTCGCGCACGGTGATGGCTTGCGCGAGGTGGAAGATGCGCCGTACCGGCGACTGCGTCGCGTGTTGCGCCACCCACTCGCGATCCGCCTGTACGGCTGGTTGCATCCGAACACGGCGACGTCGATTGCGTTGCGCTCGTCGCACACGAGTCGCCATCGCGCCCCCGGGGGCGATGAGGGCCGCGGCCTGCACGCGGTGGCGAGCCGCTGGATGACCACCCCCGCCGACCCGGAGCTCGTCGTGTTCGGGCATTCGCACATCCCGGCGTTGGTCAGCGCTGGTCGTGGGACCTACGCCAACGCGGGCGCCTGGTTCATCGATCGTCAGTTCTTGCGGATCACCGAGACGGAGATCTCGCGTCGCCGGTGGACCGGCTCAGCCGAAGGTGACGTGCTCGACGTGATCGAGCGTCTGCCCAAGGAAACGCTGTCCGAGCGCGAGGAAACGATCGGGCGCGTCTGACGCCACGAAGCGGTGGCGAGGCGGCGTGGCACGGACGGCGGCCAGCAGGCCGTGGGCGTCGAGCGTGGTCGCTGTCACGCGTGCGGTTTCGTCGGCGGAATCGATCAACCGCACATGCGGACCCACGATGCGCGCCAGCAGCGGCGCGAGCAGCGGGTAGTGGGTGCATCCGAGCACGAGCGCGCCGATGCCATCGGCGACGAGCGGTGCGAGATACTCGCGTGCCACCAGCTCCGTGACGTGGTGCTCGAGCCAGCCCTCCTCCACGAGCGGCACAAACAGCGGGCACGCACGCGGCAGCACCGTTGCCTCGGGGACGCGCGCGTGGATGGCGCGCTCGTACGCGCCACTGGCAATCGTCCCCACGGTGCCGATCACGCCGATGGGCGTGTGCGACGCGCTGGCGACCGCCGCAGCGGCGCCCGGCTCGACCACGCCGATCACGGGCACGGGCAACGTGGAGCGCAACGCGTCGAGCGCGTGCGCGGTGGCCGTGTTGCACGCCACCACCACGGCCTTCACGCCTTCGCCGACGAGCCAGCGACCGATTTCTTCGGCGTAGCGACGCACCGTATCGGGGCTCTTCGGTCCGTACGGCACACGTGCCGTGTCGCCCACATAGATCACGCGCTCGTGCGGGAGCCGCGCGAGCAGTGACCGCACGACGGTCAGTCCACCGATGCCGCTATCGAAGACACCGATCGGTGCGTCGGGACTCATGCGAGCGGGCGCTAGAAGCGCAGCGTCGCGACGAGCGCGAGTCCATCACGCGTCGGGACCATGTTCACGCGCGCGGGGACATCCCAGAGTTGCGCCGCGACGAACGCATCGGCACCGGCAATGAGATGGTTGAAGATGATCGCCGCGGTCCAGTCTTCGACGTGCAACTTGCGACTGCGTTCGAGTCCGTCATCGTAGCGACCGATCGCGAGTCCACTCCGCACGACACCGGTCGAGTTCGCGGTGAAGTTGCCACCCACCGTGTCGCGTCGCTGCCGACGAATGTCGCGCACATCGGCGGCCGACCGGCGAAGCATGGCCAGGGCCGCCATTTCAACACCGGCGAACAACGCGCCCGACGAACCACGTTCGAGTCGCGACTGCGCGAGGCCCGGGAAGAGCGCCGAGGTGAGGAACGCACGCCGCGGTGAGAGCGGCGGACGCAGCACGACCGCACGCCGCGCGGGCCGTCGCGAGGTGTCCTGCGCGAGCGCCGGCGGGACCGACGGCGGCACGGTCAGACGCGCGGAATCGCGCTGCATGCTGTCGGGCGGCACCTGCGCGCCAAGCAATGACGTGGCCGACCACGCGGGTACCCCCGCTGCCCAGCCAGGCCGAGCCACGATCGCCGCAACGGCGAGCAGCAGGACACGCAGGAAACGCATCACGAACGCAGGCTTACGGGAGAACCGCGACGAGTTCGATCTCGACGCGCACATCGCGCGGCAACCCCGCCACGGCGACGGTCGATCGGGCCGGCTTGGCCTCGCCGAAGACACGCGTGTACACCTCGTTCATCGCGGCGAAGTCGGCCATGTCCCGGAGAAACACGGTGGTCTTCACGACATCGCGCACCGTGCAACCCGCTGCGTTGAGCACCGCCTGCAGATTCGTCAGCACCTGCTCCGTCTGCTCGGCAACCGTGGATCCCACGATCTCCGTGCGCTCGGGGTGCAGCGGGATCTGACCGGCCGTGAACAGGAAGCCATTGGCCTTCACGGCCTGGGCGTACGGGCCGATGGCGGCAGGGGCGTGATCGGTATGGAGGATTTCGAGCGACACAGGTGTGCGATGCAAGGAGCGAGGAGTCGTGGCGACCGTCAGGTCGGCCAACCGAAGAAGCGACGGGTATTCTCGAGCGTCAGCGCGCCCACACGTTCGACCGGCAGCCCGCGCGCCGCGGCGATGCGGGTCACGGTGTTGGCTACCCACGCGGGCTCGTTTCGTTTCCCACGATACGGGACCGGCGCAAGGTACGGGGCATCGGACTCGACGAGCAACCGGTCCGCTGGTACGAGCCGCAGCAGCGCGTCGTCGGTGAACGACTTGAACGTGACCACGCCGCTGAAGGAAATGGACCAGCCGGCGTCGAGCGCAGTCTCCGCAAGTTCGCGGGAACCCGTGAAGCAGTGCAGCACGCCACGAACGCCTGCGGTGCCGGCCTCGCGCACCATGGCGATGGTATCGGCTTCGGCCTCGCGCGTATGCACCACGACCGGTTTATCGAATTCGCGCGCGAGCGCGAGTTGCTGCTCGAAGACGCGGCGCTGCACGTCGCGCGGACTGAAATCGTAGTGATAGTCGAGACCGCATTCACCGACGGCGACGGCCCCACGCCGCAACGCCTCTCGCAACGCGGGGGCGGTCTCGTCATCGCGCCAGTGCTGTGCGTCGTGCGGATGCAGTCCAGCGGTGAACGCCACCAACTCGGGATAGCGCGCCGCGATGCCAGCCGCGCGCTCCGCCATGGCCGGCGACTCCCCGATACACACGATCGCGCGGGCTCCGGCATCCCGGGCCCGCGCGATCACGTCGTCCACATCGTCCCGGAACTGCTCGCTGCCGAGATGGACGTGGCTATCGGCAAACTCCATCTGGCTGGCGCGCTCAGCGCGCCGGCGCGGCGTTGCGCGCCTTGGCGGCCTTGCGACCCGCCGAGCCGCCCGACGCCAGCGCCTGCATTTCTTCGGCGGCGCCAACGCGATGCTGCCGATCTTCTTCGGCGCGCGGGTAGCGCGCTTCGATGTAGAGCAGCAGCGACGAGGCAACGTACATCGAGCTGAACACCGCAATGACGACACCGAAGGCCATCACGATGGAGAACGGACGCAGCACCTCACCCGCGAAGAAGAGCAAGGCGAGCGTGGCGGCGAGCGTCGTCGCGTGCGTCATGATGGACCGGCCGAGCGTTTCGTTGATCGACCGGTTGATGAGGTCGTATAGCGACGCCTTGCGGTCCTTCTTGAGGTTCTCGCGGATGCGATCGAAGATGATGATCGTATCGTTGGCCGAGTAACCCAGCACCGTCAGCACCGCGGCGACGACCGTCAGCGACACTTCGATGTCGAAGAGCTTGATGAACGCCATCGTGAGCAGCACGTCGTGCACGAGGGACAGCACGGCGGCGGTGCCAAAGCGCCAATCGAAGCGAATGGCGAGGTAGACGAGCGAGATGATGGAGGTCAGGATGAGCGCGAGAATCGCGCCGCGCCGCAGCTCCGCACCGACCTTCGGGCCAACAGCTTCCGTTCGCACCACGCTGAACTCATCTGCGCCGTAGCGCGCGGTGAGCGCGTCGCCAATGCGCTTGGCGATGCCCTCGGCACCCGCGCCCTGCGACTCGACGCTGGCGGCGTCCTGCGCGCGGATCGTGTAGTCGGTGGGCTCACCGTACTGCGTGATCTCGGCGCCGGAGATGCCGGCGGACTCGACCGTGGACCGCAACGTGGCCACGTCGGGCGGCTGCTTGAACGACAGCTGCATGAGCGTGCCACCGGTGAACTCGATGGAGTAGTTCACGCCACCGCTGAAGCCGAAGGAGGCCAGGCCAAGCAGAATGAAGGCGACCGTGAGAGCGGCCGCGATGCGCCAGAAGCGCAGGAAGTCGTAGCGGGACTTGTAGAAGATGCGGATCATGGCCGGCTCAGATGCTCAGGGCCTTGGCGCCGCGGGTCTGCTGCAGCCAGAGCATGAAGAAGGTCTTGCTGACGAAGAGCGCCGTGAAGAGCGACGCGACAACGCCGGCGATGAGGGTCACCGCGAAGCCACGCACCGGGCCCGAGCCGTACTGGTACAGCACCGCACCGGACAGGATGGTGGTGACGGCCGAGTCGATGATGGCCGAGAGCGCGTGGTTGAAGCCTTCGTCGATGGCGAGGCGCACCGACTTGCCGCCGTCGATTTCCTCGCGAATGCGCTCGAAGATGAGCACGTTCGCGTCCACGGCGATACCGACGGAGAGCACAAAGCCGGCGAGGCCCGGCAGTGTGAGCACGGCGTTGAAGCCGGCGAGCACCGCCAGCGTGTACAGCACGTACAGGATGAGCGCGCCCACCGCCAGCATGCCGGCGAAGCGGTAGTAGCCGATCATGATGATCACCACGAGCGCAACACCCAGCAGCAGTGCGCGCACGCCCTTGCTGATCGAGTCTTCACCGAGCGACGCACCGATGTTGCGCACTTCGGTGATCTTGAGCGGCACCGGCAGCGCGCCGGCGCGCAGCACGAGCGCCAGATCCTGCGCCGCCTGCAACGTGCCACCACCGAGGGTGATCTGCCCGTTGCGGCCGATCGCGCTCTGAATGGTGGGCGCGGTCATGACCTTGTCGTCGAGGACGATGGCCATGTTTTCCTTGAGATGCTTGGCCGTCTCGTTGCGGAAGCGACGACCGCCCTCGTTGTTGAGCGTGAACGTCACGACGTTCCCGTCAACCGGGTCACTGTTGGGCCGCGCATCGACGAGGTAATCACCCGTGATGATCGGCTTGGTGTCGAGCATGTACAGCTCGCGGAAGCGCTGCGCGCCGTTCTCGACTTCCTCGGCACCCCACTTGAGCTGCTTGCCGGGCGGGAGCACCGCCTGCACGGACGGCGTGGACAGCGCGCGCTCCAGCAGCGGGAAATCTTCGGCGGCCACGATGTACTGGCCGGGGATGGCACCTGGCGCGACGCGCGACGCGAACAGGCCGCGGCCGTCGCTGGGCGTCGCTGCACTGTCGGCGGCGCCCGCGGCCGCGCTATCGCGCGACGCGCTGTCGCCTGCGGCACTGTCACCACCGAACAGCGACGTCACGCCAACACGCTTGGCCGTGTCGCCCGCGGCGGTGGACGTCGTGGCGGTGATGCCCGCTGCGGCCGCCGCCTGATCGAGGCGCCCCACCACGCGCTCGAACGCCTGTGTGCGATCGGTCACCTGGAACTGCAGGAACGCCGCCTCGGACACGACGGACTGCGCACGTTCCGGATCGTCGATGCCCGGCAGTTCGACGATGAGGCGATCGGTGCCGACCTTCTGCACCACCGGCTCCGCGACACCGAACTCGTCGATGCGCTGACGAATCACCTTGAGCGCACGATCGAGCGCT
>JALOPN010000387.1 GCA_025453875.1 Gemmatimonadaceae bacterium
TACGTCAACTGGCTCGAGGGCATTCGCGACTGGAACATCTCGCGTCAGCTGTGGTGGGGCCATCGCATTCCGGTGTGGTACTGCGACGGGTGCGGCATCGACCCCATCGTGAGCCGGACCGATGTCACCACCTGTCCGTCATGCGGTGCCGTGCCGCGGCAGGACGAGGACGTGCTCGACACGTGGTTCTCGTCGTGGCTGTGGCCCATCAGCACGCTCGGCTGGCCCGATGACACCGCCGATCTGCGCGCGTTCTATCCCACCGACGTGCTCGTCACCGCGCCCGAGATCCTGTTCTTCTGGGTGGCGCGCATGGTGATGTCGGGGTGCTGGTTCATGAACCAGTCGCCCTTCCACACGGTGTACCTGCACGGCACGGTGCGCGACATGCAGCACCGCAAGATGTCGAAGTCGCTTGGCAACGGCATCGATCCGCTCGATGTGGTGCGCGACTACGGTGCCGATGCGCTGCGCTGGACGGTGATTGCCGGTCTTGGTCTGGGTGTCGACGTCATGCTCGACCCCAACGATCTCGACAAGTCGTTTGCACCGGGCCGCAACTTCTGCACGAAGCTCTGGAACATCGGACGCTTCCTGCTCTCGCGCGTGGGCACGGCCCCGGTCACGCCGCTGGCGGACATTCCGCCCAGTCGCCTCACCGCCGCCGATCGCTGGATTCTCGATCGCCTCGACGACGCCGTGCGTGACTGCGATGCGGCGCTCGGGCCGGCGCGACCGGCGCACGATCGCCAGTGGCAGGAGGCCGATCGCACGCGTGGACTGCGTCTCGCCGAGTACGCCGAGGCCGCGCGCCGCTTCGTGTGGAACGAACTGGCCGACTGGTATCTCGAAAGTGTGAAGCCGCGGTTGGCCGCCGACGGCGACGATCGTGAGGTCGCGCGCACCGTCCTGGCGCATGCGTTCGACGCCGGCCTGCGGTTGCTGCACCCGATCATCCCCTTCATCACCGAAGAGCTCTGGCAGCGCATTCCGCTCCCGCGACCGACGGCGTCACGGCGCTGCGTCAGGTGCGTGCGGAGTACAACGTGCCGCCGGGCCAGTTCGTCGATGCGGTGTTGCTCGCGCCGGCCGAGCGCGTCGAATCGTTCCGTGCCCTGGCAACCATCACCGGTACCCTCGCGCGCGCGACCATGCGCGCCGATGCCGACGCGCCGACGGGCGCCGCCGCGCGCGCCATTCTGCGCGATGGCTTCGAGCTTATCGTGCCCCTTGCCGGCATGATCGATCTCGACAAGGAGCGCACGCGCCTGCAAACCGAGGCGGCGCAGTTGCACACGCAGCTGACCGCGCTCGAAGGGCGACTCGCCAACGAGAAGTTCACCGCCAAGGCGCCGCCGCAGGTCGTCGCGGCCGAACGCGCCAAGGCCGACGAATGGCGCGCGCGACACGCGCAGCTGCTCGAACGCATCGGGTCGCTCGGCGCATGATGGCACCGTGGCGCACGTTGGCGGCGCGTGCACTCGGTGCGGGCGCCCTCGGAACCCTGGTGCTCGCGGGAATCACCGCGTGCGCCAATCCCTCGGCGCCGCCGGGTGGCCCGCCCGACGTGCTGCCGCCGCGCCTGTTGCGCGTCACACCAGCCTCCGGCGACACCTCGGTTCGACCGAAGGTCATCGAGCTCGTCTTCGACGAGGTTATCAGTGAATCGCCGGCCGGCGCGCCCAATCTCGCCGACCTCCTGTTCGTGAGTCCGCGCAGCGCCAACCTCGATGTCGCATGGAAGCGCAATCGCCTCGAGGTTCGTCCCAAGGAAGGATTTCGCGACAGCAGCGTCTACTCCGTCACGCTGCGCCCCGGCATTCAGGATCTGCGCAACAACAAGATCGATTCCCTCATCACCTTCGTGTTCTCCACGCGGGGACCGATTCGCCAGTCGGTGCTCAACGGCGTGCTGTTCGACTGGCCCGCCGGACGCGGCGTGCGCGGCGGTATCGTGGAAGCGATCTCGGCCAGCGATACCACACGCGCGTACTGGACCGTCACCGATTCGGTGGGCCGCTATGCGCTGCGTCACCTGCCGCAAGATGTGTACCTCGTGCGCGGGTTCGTGGACCGCAACAGCAACCGCACGTTCGAGCGGACCGAGCTGATGGATACGGTGCGTCTGCCGCTCGGTGACAGTGCCGGCACCGATCTGTACGCATTCATTCGCGACACGGTGCCGCCGCGCATCTCCACGCTCGAACTGCGCGACAGCGGACGGCTGGCGGTCGTGGCGTTCGACAAGCCACTCGCCGTGGCGCAGTTCGTGTCGCCGGAGCAGTGGTCGCTCCGCAGCTTGCCCGACTCGACGCCGCTACCCATTCGGGCGCTGCGCGTTCGCACGCGTCGTCAACAGATCATCGCCGACTCGCTCGACGCCAAGCGCAAGGCCGATTCGGCGGCGGCGGTCCGCGACACCGCACGACCGGACAGTGCCACGCGCGCGCGCGCGGACAGCGTGGCGCGCGTGCGGCGGCGTGATTCCCTGGCACGCGCCGAGATCGAGGCGCGCGAGCAGCGACGCCTGCTCACCCTCCGCGGCGGTCGCCCGCTGCCACCGAAGGACACCACGCCTCCGCCAAAGATCGCGCGCGAACTCCCCGGAACCGAGTTGCTCGTGCTCTTCGAGGCGCCCTTGCCCATGAACACGCGCGTGCTCGTGGAAGTGCGCGGGGTGACCTCGCTCAATGGCATCGTGGGCAACCCGTCGC
>JALOPN010000388.1 GCA_025453875.1 Gemmatimonadaceae bacterium
GGCTGCACGCCGAGCGCGCGCAGCCCGTGCGCGCAGCGCGCCACGTCGCGGGCGAGTTCGGCGTAGCTGATGCTGCGTTCGCGCCCCTGCTCCGTCCACGCCACGAGTGCCGGATGCGCATCGCGGCGGCGCAGGAACTGCTCGGCCGCGTTCAGCCGTGCGCCCGGAAACCAACGCGGACCCTGCCCCCCTTGCGGTGGCGCCATGCGCTCCAGCCCCTGCACCACGCACTCGTACGCACGCCCATCGGGCAAGACATCGCAGGCGAAGTTCGCATAGCCCCACATCGCCTCCCAGAAGGCCTCGGGGTTGGCCCCAGAAGGCCTCGGGGTTGGCGACACTCCAGCGCTGGAGCGCATGACTGTCGGCGACATCATGAGGCACAACACCCGCGTGTTGGAGTGCGCGCCGGAACTGCGTGAGTTGCGCGCGCTCCACCGACGCCTCACGCGGCGCCCACAGTGGTGTGTCGCTCACGCGGTTGCCTCGCGCGCGACGGGGACGGCGAGACACGTGGGCCCGTGCGTCTCGCAGTACCAGCCGTGGCGATCGTGGAAGATCAGATGCGGTGCTTCACTCGCACGCATCCGAACCCGCACGAGCGCGAGCACACCGGTGCGCGGTCCCACATTGGTGCGCGGATCGAGTGCCTCCACCACGGGCGTCTCGGGGAACAGATCGATCTGCACCGCCGGGGTGACCGGCGGCGTGGACGAGCTGGCCCGCGAACGACGAGGAGGCGAAGGCGACATGCGGGAATGCTCGCCAATCGGTCGCGCGCGCACCAGAGGCGGTCAGGCGCCGTCCTGCAGCAGTGCCGCGACCGCCGCACGGTTCACCTTGCCCGATCCGAGGCGGGGTAACTCCGCGACCGATCGCATCCGTTGCGGCACCTTGTAGCCGGCCAGCCACTCACGCAGTGCGCGCTGCAACGCAGGGGCATCAAACGGGACATCGGGAGCCGGCACCACACACGCGGCGCCCACTTCCCCCCAGCGTGCGTCGGGCACGCCCATGACACACGCCTCGCGCACGAGACCCGTCGCCAGCAGCGCGGCCTCGACTTCGCCGGGGAAGACGTTCTCTCCTCCCGAGATGAACATCTCCTTGCGTCGGCCGCGCACGCGAAAACCGACGTGCGGTTCGGCGCTCAACATGTCGCCGGTGCACAACCAGCCATCCGCGGTCATGACCTCAGCCGTCGCGGCCGCGTTCTGCCAATAGCCACCGAACAGCTGCGGTCCGCGCAGCTGCAGTTCACCGGGTGTATCGGGCGCGGTCACGATGGTCCCGTCCTCACGCACGAGTCGCGCTTCGAGCATCGGCAGCGGATCGCCGACGACACCGGGATGACGCCTCGCGCGTTCGGCCGTGGTGACGAAGCAGTTGGGACCACACTCCGTCAGGCCGAAGCCTTCCCGGAAGTCGTAACCGGCCGCAACGACCGCGTCGTGCACCGATCGCGGGCACGGCGCTCCGCCCGTCAGCATCCACGCGAGATGCGGCAAGGCCCGTCCCCAACGCGGCGAGGCCACGAGATCCTGCCACTGGGTGGGCACACCGAACGTGTGGGTGATGCGACAGGCCTCGAGTGCATCGACGGCAAGGTCGGCATCGAACGTGGGCAGCAGTACCAGCTGCGCGCCCACACTGAGCAGTGGCAGCGCGAACACACCCCAGCCCGCCGTGTGAAAGAACGGCGACATCACCAGTGCCACGTGCTCGCTGTGCAGCCGCCACGCACTCACCGTACCCGCCGCGTTCCAGTGCAGCTGCGCGTGCGGGACGATCACCCCCTTGGGCGCGCCGGTTGTGCCCGAGGTATAGAGCAGCATCGCGGGCGCGCGGTCTGCCACGTGGCCCGAGATCGCCTGCACATCGTGCCGTGGCGACGACGCCGCTCGTGGCGGGGGCGTGGTCGGCAACACGCGAAGCCGAGGCGCGTGCACGTCGCGGACCCGCGCGAGCGCCTGCTCAGCGAGCGTCTGCTCCGCGGCGCCGGTGTACAGGAGCGTGGGGCCGGCGTTCGCAAGGACCCGCGCCAGTTCCGGCGGTGCCAGGCGCCAGTTGAGCGGGACGAGCGTCGCCCCGAGGCGCGCGCACGCCGCGAGCAACAGCAGGTGCTCTCCGGCGGTGCCAGGCGCCAGTTGAGCGGGACGAGCGTCGCCCCGAGGCGCGTGCACGCCGCGAGCAACAGCAGGTGCTCCACACGATTGTGCGCGAGGACCGCCACACGATCGTGCGCGCGCACGCCGTCGTCGTGCAACGCGTGCACCCACGTCTCGGCGGCCGCGTGCAGCGCGCCGTACGTCCACACCACACCCTCCGGCACCACGTGCACTGCGGTCCGCGATGGATCGTGACGTCCCCACCACGACAGTGGATCGAAGCCCCCGGGATCGCCGGCTGAGCCAGCCACCACCGGCAGGGTCACGCCGCGTCGGGGCCGTGGTCGGACGTGGCTGCGGCAGGCAGCATCACCATGGCTTCACCGTCCAGCACGAGTTCGTCGGCCTGATTGCGGCAGCGCGTGGCCAGACGCACACGTCGCGTGCGCGGCTTGATCTCGAGCACCTCGACTTCGGCCGTGATGACATCGTCGAGTCGAACCGGTCGCTTGAAGCTCAGCGTCTGCGAGAGGTACACGGCGCCGGGGCCGGGCACG
>JALOPN010000090.1 GCA_025453875.1 Gemmatimonadaceae bacterium
GAGTACATCGCGTGCTGCAACGTTGCCTGCGCCTCGTCGAGCGCACCGCTGGCCGCGAGATACACCGCGAGATCCGATCGCGAGCGCGCCATGGGCGCGTCGTGCTCATCGGCGCAGAGCAGTCGGGCTGAGAGTGACCGTCGTGCCGTCCGCACCGCTTCGTCCACATCGCCGGTGTAGAAGCACGCCTGCGCGAAGTTGGAGAGGAGCACCGCATGCACGGCCGGCACTTCCGCGAACGCCGGTGCCGCGTCGAGCGCATCGGCAAACGCTTGTCGCGCGTCGACCCAATGCCCGTCGGTGGCGAGCATGACGCCGAACTCGTTGTAGCCGCGCCAACGCGCATCCGGGGAGTCGGAGGCGTCAGGCGCGAAGGGATCCGGGGGCGTGTCGAAGTGGCTCACGGCCGGTTGACGCCTCGCGCATGGGGGCGTCACCGTTCGTCACGAGGGCGGCACGAACCGTCTCCGACCGTTCCGCCGCGCGCCCATCGTGGACCTCGTGCTTCCCGCGGTGTGACAGTCACGGCTCCGGCCATCCTGTCACGATCGGAATGCCCCTGCCGTGCACGTGACGCTGGCGTTTGCGCCGCGCGCCTCGCAGGTTCCTCGCATGGGCCTCATGTCATCCCGCGGGACCGCGCGCATCGGGCGCAGCGTATCGCTCGTCGTCCTCCCGAGCGTGCTCCTCGCGATCGCGTGCGGTGATCGCGTACGGTTGCCGAGCTCGGACGCCGAACGCGCCGAGGCCATGCGCCGCGGCGATTCGCTGGCGGCGCAGATCGAAGTGGGACGTGCGCTCGCCGATTCGTTCGAACGCATTCAACGCGGTGAGCTCGACCCGAGCACGATGATGTCGCTGGGGGGCGTGACTGCCGAGCCGCTCATCGACAGCAGCGGATCGCCGATCCCACAGCCCTCGGCGGGCGGTCGCGAACTGACAGAGCGTGCCATGGCGCGCGCCGATTCGTTGCGACAGCCGAGTGAGGCGAGTCGTCGTGCCGATTCGATGGCGCGCGCGGTTACCGAAGCGCGACTGCGCGGTTCGCTCGGCGCGGTCGGTGCGCGTGGCGCGAATGCGGACACGCTGCGAGGCGTGGTGACGGTCGAGGGCGTGCCGCCGGTGCTTCGCGTCTTCCTCGTCATGGCCGACGGCTCGCGGCTCGCGATGACCGGACTGGCCATGCGCGACCTGCTCAACATCGATGGCCTCGAAGTCGACGTGCGCGGCATTCCCAACGGACCGCGTGAGCTTGTCGTGTCGGGGTTCATTGCACGCGCGTACAACGGTGCGCCCGTGTGGGACGGCACGCTGATGCGCACCGAGGACGGGTGGGCGCTCCGTCTCACCGAAGGCGGCACGCGTGGTCTGGGCAACATCACACCCACGCTGCAGCGCTTCGGGGGATCACGCGTCTGGATCGGTCGCACGTCCACGACCTCCTTCGGCGTGATCACGAAGCGCTGATCGTCGTGAACTGAGCGCCGTGCGCTGCGCTAGCTGTCGCGCAGCGCCGCCATGGGAGTCTCCCGATGCACGTCGCGACTGGTGAGCAGTCCGATGCCGGCGGTGAGCGTGACCATCGCGGCAATGATGCCCGCCGCGGCGCCCCACGCCGGCACGAACGTATCCTTGAACACCCAGTGCATGAGCGCCCACGCGCCACCGAACGCGAGCCCCATGCCGGTGAATGCACCGAGCACACCGAGCGCCGCGTACTCCGCGAACAGGACGCGCCGTACGAGGCCTCGTGAGGCACCGAGCGTCCGCAGGAGGACGCCCTCGCGCAGGCGAGCGCGCCGTGTCGCCGCCACGGCACTGAAGAGCACCGGGATGCCGATCGCGAGGCAGAAGACGCCAAGGAATCGGACGGCGAGCGTCACGCGCTCGATGATCGCGCCGATCGTGTTGCGAATGAGCGAGAGGTCGAGGCTCGAGACGTTCGGATACGCACGCACGGCGTCGCGCTGCAGGCGGGCGAGGGCCGACGGATCGGGGACATTGGCGATGAGCACGAACTGCTGCGGCGCCTTGCGCAACGCCTCGGGCGCGAACACCGCAAAGAAGTTCGTCTCGAAGCGCGCGAAGTTCACCTTGCGTGTACTGGTGAGCACCGTGGCGACCTTCACACCCTGCACATCCCACGTGATCGTATCGCCGATCGCGACCATGAGATCGTTGGCCACATCCTCCTCCAGCGACACCTCGTACGGTCCGTCGGCGCCTCGCCGACGTTCACGCTCCGCCGGATCGGCGGTCCACGTCCCGGATACGAGCACTTCCGACGGCGACATCGAATCGCGATACGACGAGCGGTACTCACGACGGAACACCCAGCGGGGACGATTGCCCGTGGTGTCATTCATGAGCCGCTGCGCGGACACACCGTTGACACTCGCGATGCGCATGGTCACGATGGGCGTCCGCTCCACAACCGTGTAGCCGCCATCGGTCACGAGCGAGGTGAGCGCATCGATCTGGTCATCCTGCACATCGAAGAAGAGCAGGTTGCCCGCCGACGCCTGCTCGGCGATGTCGAAGCGACGCAGCAGGTTGCTCTGCACCAGATACACGGTGGACAGCAGGAACGCACCGAAGCCGAGCGCCAGCGTCACCGCGCGCGTCTGATTGGCCGGGCGATAGAGGTTCGCCACCCCCTGGCGCAACGCGAACGGCCAGCCGGCGCGCACGCTGCGTCGCGCGACGCGAATGAGCAGCGTGGCCGCCACCCACAACACGCCAACAGCGACCGAGATGGCCACGGTCACACCAAGTCCTTCGCGCACACTGCCGGTGCGCGCGATCGTGAGGCCCACGATGCTGCCCACAAGCAGGACATCCACCGCGAGACGCCACGGGTCGGTCCACTCGCGTGGCACGGCGGCTTCGTCGGTGGCGCGTCGCAGTGCCTGCAGCGGCGACACGCGTCGCAACGCGAGCAGCGGACGCAGCGCGAACACCAGCGCCACCCACACGCCGATCATGAGACCCGTACCGATGGCACGCGCTTCGAGTGTCGGGGCGACTTCGAGCGGCAGCACGTCGGCCACGGCGCCCGGCAGCACGAACTGGATGCCCACGCCAAGCATCGTGCCCGCCGCCGCACCCACGAAGCCCATCGCACCCGCCTGCAGCACATACAGCGTGAGCACCTGACGGCTGCTCGCGCCCAGGCAGCGCAGGACGGCGACGGTATCGATCTTCGAGACGACGAACGCGTGCACGCCGCTCGCCACGCCAATGCCGCCGAGCAGCAGCGCAATGAGGCCGATCACCGAGAGGAAATCGGCGAGCTGCGCGACGGCTTCCGTGAAGTCCTGCTCCGTATCGGCCACCGTGCGCACGCGAACGCGCGCCGCCACCGGTTGCGCCGCCGTGTCGGCGACGGCGGTGGTGTCGTCGAGGCGCTCGCCACCGCCGAGTGCGCCGGCGGCGCGATCCCGTTCCTCGGCTTCGGCGTCGGTACGATCCACGTAGCGCGGATCGATGCGGCGTCGCAGGAACCGCTGCAGGTCGGCGGCTTCGCGCGTCCCGTCGTTGCCGGCGGTGAGCTTGAGTACCGCTTCGTACTCGGCGCGCGCGCCGAACTGCAGCAGCCCCATGGCCGAGAGCCAGCGCTCCGACACGAAGACCCGCGGTCCGATCACCGCCGTGATGCCGGCGTCACCGGGGACATTGCCGAGCGCGGCGGCGATGGTGAACATCTGCCGGCCGAGGCGCAGGGAATCGCCGACCTGTGCATCGAGCGCCACGAGCAACGACGGATCGACGAACACCACGGGCGCATCTCCGTGTGCCGACGCCCATTGGTTGGCCGGCTGCGTTTCGATCTCGCCGTAGAACGGATAGCCATCGCCGACCGCGCGCACCTGCACGAGGCGCGTGTTGCCGCTGCGCTCGGCCAGCGCCATGGACGCGAACGAGGTAACGCGCGCGTGGCGCACGCCGGTGGTGCCGAGCGAATCGAGCAGCGTGTCCACGACGGCCGGCATTTCGCCACGCGCGCCGAGCTGCAGATCACCGCCGAGCAGCGCGCGGGACTGTTCGCGAATGGAGCGGGTGACGTTGCCGGCGAAGGAGTCGATGGCCACGAGCGCGGCGACGCCGAGCGCGATCGACGACATGTACAGCGCGAGGCGCCGTCGTGCGGTGCGGCTTTCGCGCCACGCGAGGCGGAGCAGGGTGGCGGGGCGCAATCCGGGTGTCCTCACGCCGACGCACTCGGCAGCGACGTGGGGATCGAGCCCGCCGCACTCGGCACGCGCACGGTGTCCTCGATCACGTAGCCATCGCGCAGACGCAGGGTGCGCTGTGTGCGTTCGGCGAGCGACGCATCGTGGGTGACGAGCACGACGGTGGTGCCGCGCTCGCGATTGAGTTCTTCGATGAGCTCCACGATGCGCGCGCCGGTGGAGCCGTCGAGGTTGCCGGTGGGTTCGTCGGCAAAGAGAATGCGAGGGGCGTTCACGAACGCGCGCGCGAGCGCGACGCGCTGCTGCTCACCGCCGGAGAGCTGCGTGGGAAAGTGGTGACTGCGTCCGTGCAGGCCCACGCGATCGAGCAGATCACGCGCGCGCGCCGCGGCGTCGGCTGGGCTCGTATCGCCGCGCAGTTCGAGCGGCACCTGCACATTCTCGAGTGCGGTGAGCGTGGGGATCAATTGAAAGCTCTGGAACACGAAGCCAACTTTCTCGCCGCGCAACGCGGCCCGCTGGTCTTCGCCGAGCGCACTGAAGTCGGTACCATCGAGGAGCACGGAACCACGCGATGGGGTATCGAGACCGGCGAGCAAGCCAAGCAGTGTGGTCTTGCCGCTGCCGGACGGCCCGACGATGGACACGTAGGCGCCGCGCGGGATCTCGAACGAGACTTCATGCAGCACGGTGAGCGGTCGGTCACCGCTGGCGTAATCCTTGGACAACCCACGAGCGACAAGCATGCGACAGGAGTCGAAGAGGCAGGACGAGCGCGACCGGACGGCCGCAGAAGGAACAGTGCGCCGGCTGGCGGCGGTGGTGACGGGCGTGGCGTGTCTGCTGGCCGTCGCCTGCGGCGGTGGCGACGCGCGGTCGACGGCGACCAACGGATCCGGGGAATCAACTGCGGACGCGTCGTCGGCGGCACCCTCGGCACCGGGCGGTCCACGCGTGGTCGTGCTTGGGACGAGCCTGACGGCCGGTCTGGGGCTTGATCCGGACAGCGCCTGGCCCGCGTTGGTACAACGGATCGCGGACAGTCAGGGTGTCAGCGTGCGCATCGAGGCTGCCGGGTTGAGTGGCGAGACGTCGGCCGGTGCGCTGCGTCGCGCGTCGTGGGTGCTCAAGGACCCGGTCGATCTCGTGGTGCTCGAGGTGGGCGCGAACGACGGGCTGCGCGGGGTGGATCCCGACACGACGCGAGAGACGCTGGTGGCGCTGATCGACACGGTGCGGGCGGTGCAGCCGCGGGCGTTGGTGGCGCTGGTGCAAATGGAAGCCCCGCCCAATCTGGGGCCGGACTACACCACCACCTTCCGAGGTGCGTATCCCACGGCGGCCGAGCGCACAGGCGTTCGCCTGCTGCCGTTTCTTCTCGACAGTGTGGCCGGCGTGGCCGCGCTCAATCAGACGGACGGGATTCATCCCAATGAGGCCGGGTCGCGTCGCGTGGCGCAGACGATGTGGCGGGCGCTGGCGCCGCTGGTGGCGGAGGCGGCCGACCGTCGGTCGGGTGGCACCTCGGTTGCCGCTCCGGCTCGAATCCCCTAAGCTTCAGGGCTGACAACATCTTGGCTTCCACGCGGTGACGCGTGGCGCGCGCCGCGGGAGGCGCCGCGTCGCGCGTCGTCCCCGATCGATTCAGGCAGAGCAATGGCACTTACGGCAACCCAGATCCGTCGCGGCATGGTGCTCGTGTTCGAGGGCGACCCGTGTCGCATCATCGAGTTCCGTCACCACACGCCCGGCAACCTTCGCGCGATGGTGCAGGCGAAGCTCAAGAACCTGCGCACGGGTTCGTCGTTCGAGCATCGCTTCCGCGCCGCGGACACGATCGAGAAGGCGTCGATGGAGACGCGCGAGCTCGAGTTCCTGTACCAGGGTGGCGACTCGTATCACTTCATGAACGTCGCCGACTACGACCAGTTCGAGCTCGACGAAGAGTCGCTGGGCGATTCGGCGCCGTGGATGCAGCCGGGGATGAAGATCCTGGCCGAGTACTACGACGGCAAGCCGATCGGCATTCAGCTGCCGAACTCGCTGACGCTCGAGATCGTGGAAACGGCGCCGGTGGTGCGTGGCGCGACGAAGACGGCGTCGTCGAAGCCGGCGAAGCTGGAGAACGGTGTGACGGTGAACGTGCCGGAGTTTGTCGAGCAGGGGACGCGCATCCGCGTGAACCCGTCGACGGGCGAGTATCTGGATCGCGCGAAGGACTGAGTGTCGCCTGCGGGCGAGCGCACGTTTCGTGCATTCGCGGCGCCGAGCCGCTTGCAGATGTGGGGCGGCTCGGTTATGATTTGCGGCTCTGGATTGCGCGCCGTGATTGGGGCGCGATCCGGATCTCGCCCAGGCGAGCATGGTGGCCGTAGCTCAATCGGTTAGAGCACCGGATTGTGGTTCCGGGGGTTGCGGGTTCAATTCCCGTCGGTCACCCTGATCGGGCGGCGTGGTGTGAGCCGACCTTAGGTCCGTAGCTCAATTGGTAGAGCACCGGTCTCCAAAACCGGCGGTTGGGGGTTCGATTCCCTCCGGGCCTGTACCGGTGTATATTGAGAGGCTGCCGGGTCCACGGTGGCGCAGTTGCAGGAAGCATGGCGGTATCGTCTAGAGGCCTAGGACACAGCCCTCTCAAGGCTGGAACACGGGTTCGAATCCCGTTACCGCTATTCGCTGGATCAGGTTGAGGTTGGCGTTAGCGCCGAAGCCGGCCCCATCGTCTATCGGTTAGGACGCCACCCTTTCAAGGTGGAGAGACGGGTTCGATTCCCGTTGGGGCTATGCCAGCAGGCAGGACCCGGCGTGTGACGGGTCGTCGGCTGGTGCAGGGATGTAGTGGGGGGCGTAGCTCAGTTTGGTTAGAGCACTCGACTGTCACTCGAGAGGTCGCGGGTTCGAGCCCCGTCGCTCCCGTTGGAGGCTGGATTGCAGGGCCAAGCCCTGGTGGTGAAATTGGTAGACACGCCATCTTGAGGGGGTGGTGCCGAAAGGCGTCGCGGTTCGAATCCGCGCCAGGGCATGCTCTCCTGTGATTCAGTGACTTGTGTTTCCGTAGTGTGTTCGACAGGTTGTCAGCGCGTGACCTCGCGCGCCTTGCCACAGTAGCTCAGTGGTAGAGCACCCGATTCGTAATCGGGCGGTCATCGGTTCAATCCCGATCTGTGGCTCTCGGCTGAACATTCCGGCCTCACGATGGTATAGCGAACGGCACCCGGCTCCCGGGTGCCGTTCGTGTTTTCTCCCCGCTCCCCTCCCGCGGAGGTCCCGTGCGTCGCTGGCTCCCCTCGCTGCTGCT
>JALOPN010000389.1 GCA_025453875.1 Gemmatimonadaceae bacterium
GCGTCCGGATCCAACTCGGCCTTTGAAGCAGCGCGCCTGCGCACCGAGGTGGCCGTGCAGGCGGCGGATGGCCAGGGACAACGCGCGTGGACACGCCTCGATTCCCTCGTGCGGTCGCGCGGGTTCCCCGGGGAGATGCGCCTCATCGAGTGGCCGGATGCACTCACGGAGTACGCACACCTGTCGTTCGCGCTTGGTCGATACGACGACGTGCGAGCGGCGATCACGCGCGTCCGATCACGGTTCGCTTCGGACAGTGTCGCAGTCAACGGCTCGCTGCGCATGGCATCGCTGCAGTTGCTGGAGGCGCGCGTGCAATCGGCAACCGGCGCCCGCGATTCAGCCGCCACGACGGCCGCGCTAGCGGAGCGCGCCTTGCGCGTCGCCGTTGGCGAAACGCACCGGCTGACGCGTGCCGCGGCGACGCTGCGGGATTCCCTCGCGGGGCAACGCGTCGCCGCGTCCCGATAACCGCGTTACGAGACCGGACCCGACGGATTCGGACCGGCCACGAGGCGCACGAGCTCATACAGGAACGTGAGCCCGTCATAGAATGACTTGACGCGCAGCTTCTCGTCGCGGCCGTGCGCGTTGGTCTCGCCGGTCATCGAGAAGATGCCGCTCACACCGTACGTCGGAATGCCGGCGTTGCGCAGACGATAGCCATCAGTTGCCCCGGTGCTCATCATGGGAATCACCGGCACGCCCTTGAACAGGCGATTCGTCAGCTGCACGGTCGCAGCCAGCACCGTCGGATGAATCGGCCCGGGTGCGCCGTCCGTTCGATCTCGCGACGTGGTCGTGATCACCACGGCGGTGTCGTTCACCACACGCTCCAGCAGCGCCTTCACCTCCGATGTCTTCGACGTGGGCACGATACGGCAGTTCACATTGGCGGTCGCGGTTTGCGGCAACGCGTTGGGCGCGTGTCCGCCGGACAGCATCGTCGCCACGCACGTCGTGCGCAGCATGGATGCGTACCGCGGGTCCATGGACACGAGACGTGCAGCCGTCGTGTCGCGGGGATTCGCGACCAGCGCGCGCATGGCCGCAGCGAGCGACGGCATCTCCACCTTCGCCGTTTGCTCGAAAAACGGCCGCGTCACATCGTTGAGCTCGACCGGAAACGTATGCTGCTGAATACGCTGCAGCGCGTTCGCGAGCGAATAGATGGCGTTGTCCTTGCGCGGCACACTCGAGTGACCGCCCGTGTTGCGAACGGTGAGCGTGAAGTCGGTGTACACCTTCTCCGCCGCCTGGATCGAGTGAAAGAGCGGCTCGTCGCCTTGCAACGTGCCACCACCGCCCTCGTTGATGGCGTACTCGGCGTCGATGAGGTCGCGATGGTTGGCGATGAGCCAGCTGACACCGTTCTGGCTTCCGCCTTCCTCGTCGGCCGTGAGCGCGAGAATCAGATCACGCTCCGGCACCCAGCCTTCGGCCTTGTAGCGCAGCAGGTTGGCCGTGAACATCGCGGCCATCGACTTGTCGTCGGCCACACCACGTCCCAGGAAATAGCCGTTCTCCTCGCGCAGCTCGAACGGATCGTTCGGCCAGTCGGCGCGCAGCGCCTGTACCACGTCGAGATGCGCAAGCAGCAGGATGGGCTTGCCGCGCCCGCGCCCGCGGTACCGCACCACGAGGTTGTGCTTCGCTGGCGCATTTGCCGGCCCGACCACGTGAATGTCGGACGCAGGAAAGCCGGCCGCACGAAAGCGGGCGGCCATGGCCTCGGCGGCCCGCGTGACCGATCCGACGGAGTCGGCGGTGTTGATCTCGACGAGTTCCTTGTAGATCGCGCGCGCCTCGGCTTGCGCCGGCGTCAGCGTGGTGGGGGCACCTGGCGCGGAGAGGCGCGGCTGGGCCGGAATCCTGCGCGCGAAGCTACGCTTCAGCCGTACGCGGTCAACCGTTGGCCGCGGTCCCCCGCCATTCGAGCCATCTGCATGCCCCACTACGTTGTGCTGCTTCGTGGCGTGAACGTCGGCCCGAACAATCGGGTGCCGATGGCCGAGTTCCGGGCCGCCCTCGAATCGCTCGGCGGGCGAGACGTGCGCACCGTCCTCAACAGCGGCAACGCCGTTTTCTCGTCGACGGCCCGCAGTGCCGACCGACTCGCCGAGCAGGTCGCCGAGGTGGTGCGCTCCCGGTTCGGCGTGACGACGCCCGTGATCGTGAAGTCGGCATCCACGTTCACCGACATCGTGCGAGGCAATCCGTTCCCGCCGGCCGACGAAGACGCCTCGCGCTTTCTCGTGGCATTCGCGGGTGATGCGGCCACACTGGCCACGTTGCACGACATCGCGCCGCTCGTGCGCGCCGAGGAGCGCTTCGCCGTGACGTCACACGCCGCGTACCTGCACTGCACCGGCGGTCTGCTCGCGAGCGCTGCGGGCGAAGCGCTCGTCGGACGACGCACTCAGCCCATTACGACGCGCAACTGGGCCACCGTGCGCAAGATTGCCGCCCTGCTGCCCTCGGACCCTTGACCGCGCTCATCGGAGGCGAGCATCCATCGTGACCACGGGACATCGCATTTTTCGCATGCCGTTCGCAAACGTGTATCCGGCCTACGTCGCCAAGGCCGAGCGCAAACAGCGAACGAAGGCAGAGCTCGACGCCATCATCGCCTGGCTCACCGGTTACGACGCGGCCACGCTACACGCGCAGCTTGAGAGGCGTGTCGACGTGGCCACGTTCTTCGCCGAGGCGCCCGCGATGCACCCCAACCGGCAGCTCATCACGGGCGTCGTGTGCGGCGTGCGTGTCGAAAACGGATCCTGCGGACGCCCAAGGAATGAGCCGTGGAGTGCGCGCCTGGCGCACACTCCACGGTGTCACGCTTCATCACGTTACGCGAACCAGCGTGCCCAGCATCGGTCAGGGCCGCGGCGTGCTCGACGCCGGACGCACGAGCCGCTGCACGGCGGAGCTCGCGCCGCTCGACGAGGTGTTCGCCGCTTCGGTCGTGATGGTCGGCGCCGTCACTTCATCGGTGAGCAGGAACGGCGCCTTGCCGTCCGTCACGATGACCTTGGCATTCGGGCTGCGCGCAAGTTCGCGGAACGCCTCGATGCTCTGATACGTGAGAATGCTGCC
>JALOPN010000390.1 GCA_025453875.1 Gemmatimonadaceae bacterium
GAGGTCGAAGACGTATCCGTAGCCGTCGGAGACCCACACACCCGGATGCTGTGCGGGATCGAAGGCGATGCTGCGCAGCTCAGGTCTGGCCAGTTGCGGCGCGGTGGTGGCGCACGCGCCGAAAATGCAGAGACAGGTCACCAACACTGGGGTTCGACGTCGCAACATGCGGAACTCTCATCGAGGTGGTATCCGGCTGTCTGTCAGCTGTTCCTGGACTTACGGACGGTCCTGGTGAGCACTACGTCTACCGTCATGCCACCCACCGTATGCTGGGAACTGTCGTTTGCACGTGCAGACTCACGTTGCATCGGCCGGATGGAGAATCTTTCAACGCTGGCACGAGAGGTTACGGAATGCGAGGGAGAGATGCCGAACGCCCCCGCTCTGCGGCGTGGCCCGAGAATAATGCGGCAGGCGAGCGCAGCGAGCCAGCCGCCATCAGCAGCAAGCGTCGTTATGCGGCGTGGAAACGCTGTATTGTGCCGTTTCCCGCGCATGTGCGGCGCATCAGCCACGGCCGCTCTGCCTATGGGGCGCGGGCTTCTCGGACGTTCGTCCAGCGAGGCGTCGCTCTCGCGGCGGCAGCGACGATGCCGACGAGAAGCAGGCGCGAGGCGATGTCCATATATCGGGGCAGGTCGATCTCAACGATGGCGTTCAGGCCGATTGCCGGGATGAGGAGCGGAAAGAAGACGATCCAGCCGAAGAGGAAGTTGAAGGCCGCGTAGAGGGCGAGCACCACGGCGACACGCAGGCTCGTCACGCGCGATGCGAGGTCGGGAAAGCGCGTAAGCAGCACCGCGCCGATAACGAGGAGACAGAGGGCGTTGACGCCGACCGTAACCCAGTCAACGTTTGCGAAGAGTGCATTCGCGTTCGTACGCGCGGAGAACGGGAACGGGAACCCAGCAGTCTGACTCATGCCGCTGGCGTCATCGCAGCCGCGGATGCATGGCACGACACTCACGAGCAAAGCGAGCCGTCCGTATCGGAGCGAACTAGGCACGGGCGTGACCGTCATTGAGGATTCGGCTGCTGAACGGCTCCCAAGAGGAACGCGTCAGTGGCAGGATGTGGATTCGTCGCATACAGGAGGCATTCGGAGTGCGCGTATTGCTAAGCTCTGCTGCGGGGCCTCATAACAATGCGGCAGGCGAACGCAGTGAGCCAGTCGCCCTCCGAAACCAGCCCCGTCGGCAGCAGCGATCCGTTAGGCATAGAAATTCTCCGATCTGGTCCTAGCTCCGCCGCGAGAGTAGATCGACGAGCGACCACACCGTAGGCTTGCTGATATCCCGGATGCGCCAGCCCACGGCGCTGCGGACCAGCTCGAACTGCAACCGCACGACTTCCGCGCTGGCAGGTTGTCGAAGCTCGACGACAACGTGATTCGCCCGATCACCCGCAAGTACCCGAACGGTCGTACCAGCGGGGTCCTGCGAATCCCAAAGGGGCGCGAAGTCGAGATTGCAGATCTCGCGTTGGCGCGTGACGCACTCCCGATCGCGAAGCCAGAGGTCCAGCAGGCGACCGTCGAAGTAACGCGCGAGCTGAGCGCGAGACATCAAGGAGAGGTCACGATCGGCGGGACAGCGCGGCTCGTCCATGACGGCCTCGCACGAGACGTCCGCGTACAGCTGGCGAACGAGACCGACGGTCGGCCCGACTGGCGCCTGGGCGCCAAGGGTCGGGACGAATGCCGCGAGGGTACTTAGCTGAACGAGGAGTCTGCTCATCATTGGATTGAAATGCCTGCCTAACGCTCGCGTTCTGCAGTAAACGCCCACACGAACGCAAGCGGGGCGTTCGCACCGCCCTCGAGGGTACCGCGAACGCCCCGCGCTCGCCACACCGATGCGTGACGGCAATGGTGGCATTGCCCGTTTCAGCGTTTCGCTCGACGCCAAGAACACGCACCACGACTGTGCCGACCGTCGTCACGATTACCGTCGCGCGATGCTCGAGAATGAGCAGATCGCGGGTACAGCCGCCGCCGGGGACGACGACCGTCCGATTCACCGGCCGAATCTCGACGACGGTGCCCACCACGTGGACATCGGTGCGCGCAATCGCGCGGGTGCACCCGCCCCCATAGGTCGGGACCCGCACTTCGAACGGCACCCCGCGCACCACCGTGTCGGGCATGACGATGGATTGGCGCTCGTCATGGAACCGCACGACGGCCGGCTCGTCGACGTTGCCCGGCTCGGTCGGATCGGTGCAGCTCAGGCCACCGACGACCACCGTACTCAAGAGGCACCACACCATGGCACGCATCGGATTCATCCTCGCTTGATCGGCTTCCTCGCCACGCGATCCTCAACACGGCCCTCTACCGCCCCCGAATCGCGCACGATGAGCGGATGGAGACACCGCACGTAAGGTAAACCCTGAAGCGGCGTTCGCCGTCACCGACGTCGATCCATCGCTGGCCTGGGACGGGACGAGGCGGAGGTGAGGCCTCCTGGTCGCGGCGTCGTGCCTGCGCATCGCTCGCCTCCATGGGACCGCGAGGCGGCGCCGCGCGGTGCCGGACCGCGTGTGCGGTCATGCAACGATACGACATCGAACTCTGGATTGCGTGTGTGCGACGCGCATGCCCCGCTACGCTCGCGAGCAGCGCGACACGTGCTTCCGTCACCTCTCCCGGCAACGCCGCCTGTCTCGTCGAGGTTCGGTGTCAGGCTGCCTAACGCCAGCTTCTGCAGCGGGCAGTCACATCAGATGCGAGCGCAGCGAGCTTCCGAATACGCCCGTCTGCAGCAAGCACCGTTACGCGGCGCCGCGCGGATTGTGGGCGGCCACTTGCAACAGCGCGAGCGCGGGACCGTCGGGTGTCCGGCGCCCCTGTTCCCAATTTCGGAGCGTCGCCACGCTGACGCCGATCATCAGCGCGAACTCCGATTGCGACTGGCCGAGATCGGCGCGCACCGCTTTCACATCCGTCGGCTTGAACGTGCGTGAACGGGACGGCTTGCGCTCGCCGCGGCGGATTTCACCGAGCTGGCGAACGCTGGTCAACAGCTCTTCGAACGCGTCTGCTTTCACTTGAACTCCTCGCGTACCACGCGAGCCAACGTGCGGATCTGGGTCGGCGACAAATCGCCCTGCTCGTTCTTCGCGTACATGTATACCATATAGCACAGGTCGTCATCGACGGCCCAGTAGTAGATCGTGCGAACACCGCCGCGCTTTCCACGCCCTTCCACGCCCCAGCGCAGCTTGCGCAGGCCGGCGCCTCCTGGGATGAGCGCCCCTTGCTCGGGGCGCAGACTCAGCGCGGCCTGCATCGCACGATACTGCTCGTCATCAAGATGCCGCCGGAGACTGGCCGTGAAGACCGGGGACTCTATGAAGCGCATTGAGAACTATAAGCCATTGGCGTAGTCGACGCTAGCCACCGGATCGATCACCGGGTTAGCCGCGTAACGCCCAC
>JALOPN010000091.1 GCA_025453875.1 Gemmatimonadaceae bacterium
ACAAACAAAAACCCCGCACCGACCGAAGTCGTTGCGGGGCTTCTATTCATCTCAGTCGGGGCGACTGGATTTGAACCAGCGACCTCCTGCTCCCGAAGCCGGAGACCATGTTTTGCCCCGGCCAACGCGGTCACCTCAGAGTGACGGCGCGGTCATTCCGGACACGCAGAATAGGCCGTTGACCGCCAAACTGGGAAAGGAACTGGGGACGGTCTGGGAGCTCCCGCCGACGAATACGGAACGGCATTACCAGATCGCCGCTCATGCGTTGCGGCGCCGTCAGACCGTCCGCCCGCTCGCGGAGCGCAATTCGTGACGTTCTGATACCTATTCGCTACAGGTTCCCATTTGCCGGGCGGTCAACTCTTTGCTGCACGGTCCTTACAGGCCTGTATGAAAAGCCGGGTCGCGTCTCTCTTCTCTTGGCTGTTTAGCTGCCGACCAATAGCACCCCGGCACTTACCCAGCAATTTGCCATGGTATTCTCTGGGTACGGAGCCCGATGCTTCGACCATTGTGATCAGCGACTCTAGCTGGTCATCCAGAACCAGAGATGCCACCTCGACGGCGACGCCACGAATAGCAGCTTCGATCGTTGGATCCGATGCCTCAGACTCGGACGTCGCCAAGACAACGGTCGTTTGTGCAATCACTGCGGCGATCGGTACTGCGGGAGGAGTTGTCGCACCAACGGCTGCAATCGTAGTCGCAGTACCACTGATCGGCTGGGCAGTGGGCGCCAGGGAGAGAAAATCCTTGATCTCCTCCACGCCCCATTCATAGGTGGCGTCGGCTTCCTGCAAGAGAAAGATAGACTGCGACCCCCGAGCCGGCTTGAGCCCAACTACGTGAACGCGAACGCCGTGCTCTTGTGCTTGCTGAACTCCTACGCGGAGATCTTCGTCACCTGTGATAAGGACCGCCTCCGCGATCGCACGATTGCGAGCTAGCGCGATCATGTCGGTGACAATGAGGGAGTCCACACCCTTCTGCTCGCCCACGCTATTAACAAATCCGAGGCGCACCTTCATCCCCGGAAGGAATGCGAGCTCAGTATGTTGTGAGGTCGGGCCGGCAGATGTTCCGTCGTACCAGTAAATGCGAAGGAGTGGAAGGTTTGATACTCGGACTGCGAACGCGGTCAGAAACTTTGCAACAGCGTCCGCATTCAATCGAACTCGACCCCGCGTCAGCTTCTCGCCAGCGAGGACGACGCTTCCTTGGGCAAAGAGGTAGCCCGCGTCGACGAATACAGCAACACGATCCATTGAGGGCTGCGATTAGGGGACTATAAAAAGGGCCCCCGAGGGGGCCCTTAGGTACGACGTCCCATTTATTTCGTAGTCGGGACGGCGTTCTAGTATGATGTGCCTGATGGACGACTCTGTCAATAGCAGGCAACAGACAGAGCGCGAGGGCGCTATTAAAGAGTAACCCCATAGCTGGCGAAAGGTTCACCCTCGACCTACGCCGAAGAAGGGTCCAAAGGGTCCACGAGATCCTCCGAGCACCGCAGGCCGACCGTCCGAGCGTACCCCTGCGGATCCCTCACCGGTGCCGGGTTCCCCCAAACCGGGCTCGGCCCCGGCTGGGCGCCCGTTAGCGACGCGCGCTTCCTAGGCGGACGTGCAGTGTCGGCGGTGCCGGTTCTGGCCTGGGGAGTATGCGCGGCGTCAGTGAGCATGGGACGTACAAACTCCTGGATCCAGATGGGCAGGGCTGAGAAGCCAGCCACGAGGTCCTCGCGCATCGCGCGGCCGTGCGCGGGGTCTGCCAGAATGCGTTGGAGGCGGTCGGCCACGCGCGAACGCTCCGTGGGGTCCTGGAGGCTGTCCTTGAGCCAGTACAGCGCCTGGACGATTCGCATGGCGGGGCGTCCCGCCCAGAACAGGCGACTGGCGGTCGCCGTTCGAAAGCGAATCTCCTGATTGCCGAGGTGAATGGGGCGGAGTCGCGTCTCGACGAAGGCCTCGATCTTTGCCGGTACGGCCGTCGTCAGCCCCAGATCGTTGGCGGCGGTCATGCCGTCGATCAGCACGCGGAGATGGTCCCGGCGGGCGATGGCATCGATCACGGCGCGGTAATCCGGCACCATGGCGCGCCCGGTCAACGGATTCTGTCGCGGGCGATCGTAGAGCCCGCGGTCGATGCGCCGGAGTTCGCCGGCCGCGACGAGGCGTTGCAGCGCCTTGTCGACGGCGGTCCGTGGCCCCACGTCCGCGAAGTCGGCCGGCGTCCATGCCTGGCCGGCTCGGGACGCAACCCGATCGAGAATGACACTCTTGAGGTCGGGAGGAACGGCAGCACACATGTCCGAAAACTGCTACAGTTGTCGGACAATGCAATGCCTGGCGACATGCCACGCCTCACGAGGTCGGAAGGCGTCCGGCTCCACATTGCGGAGCAGAAGGCTATCGACCTACGCGGTCTCCACCAGACCCGAAGCGGTCCACCTGACACATCGTGGCAGTTCGCTCCCTATCTTGACCTCTTGCCGTCGCAGCCTCACGCTACGCGTGGATGGTGCCCGTTCAATGACCACACCGCATTCGCCGTGTCTCGCCTGACTGACCTGATCGCAGAAACAAAGGCCAAGAACCCGCAGCTCGGGGCCGATCTCGAACGCGAGTTCCGGGCGCTCTCCTCGCGGGTGCCCTTCGGCCTCAACTTCGAGCGCCATCGCCCCGAGGCCGTCGAGCTGCCCCACCGCCCCGTGCGCCGCGGCGACAAGGTGCGGGTGTTGCCGGCGCGCGGGAGCACAAAGAAGGGGGAGCAGCGCCTCTGGCAGGTGACCGCCGTCCGGAAGGCCGGTGACACCCGTGTCGCGGAACTGCGCCTGGTTACGGCGGAACGCACCGAGACCGCGACGGTTGCTGTCGACGACCTCGTGGTCGTCGCCGAGTTCAATGACACGATCTATCCGGGCCTGATCAGCACCGGGAAGGTCGAGCGTGGGGGCGACCGGCCGTACCACACCGTAATCAACGGCGAGAACTACCACGCCCTCAAGGCGCTCTCGTGGTCGCATCGCGGCAAGATCGACGCCATCTATATCGACCCGCCGTACAACACCGGGGCGAAGGACTGGAAGTACAACAATGACTACGTCGAGGGTGATGACCTCTATAGGCACAGCAAGTGGCTGGCGTTTATGGAGCGGCGACTGCTGCTCGCAAAGGAGTTGTTGAACCCCTCGGCATCCGTTTTGGTCGTCACCATCGACGAGAAAGAGTATCTGCGCCTCGGACTGCTGCTCGAGCAGACGTTTGAGGGCGCGCAGGTCACCATGGTTTCATCGGTCATCAACCCGAAGGGCACGGGTCGCTCAGGCGACTTCGCCCGCACCAATGAGTACCTGTTTTTCGTCAGAATTGGTGCAGCGGTTGTGGGCGGCAGACGGGACGAAACTCAGGTCGGCGCCGAGGTCGCGTGGGAGACTATGCGGCGTCGAAATCTCGCGTCCGTCCGTGGCAGACGGGGCAAGGGCGCGTGCGGTCCGAATCAGTTCTACCCGATCTTTGTCCGCACAAAATCCGGCGCGATTGTCGGTCGTGGTGATCCGTTGCCACCTGACGTCCCTCGTGCGCATGTGGTGCCTCCCAAAGGATGCGTTGCTGTTTTCCCGATCAGGTCCGACGGTACCGAGATGAATTGGGAGTATACGCACACCGCTTTCGACCGCTGGTGGCCCGAGGGCTACATCAGGGCGAACGGGGCCAAGGACGAACCGCAGGAGTATGTGATTCAGCACCTACCAAACAAAGCTCGACAGGAGATTGCGGCTGGCGCTGTCATCATCGAGGGTCGGAGGTCTGATGGGACCGTCCTGGCTAGGTACGCCGACGCGAGCACAAAGACAGTGACGACGCAGTGGGACTTCACGTCGCACAGCGCGGAGCACGGTGGGACCGGAATTCTGAAGGCGCTGATTCCAGGCCGCCGTTTCCCCTACCCCAAGTCCCTTCATGCCGTCGAGGATGCCCTGCGCCCTTTCGTCAGCGCGAACAGGAACGCAATCATCGTTGACTTCTTCGCAGGCTCCGGCACCACCGCTCATGCAGTGATGCGCTTGAACAAACAGGACGATGGCGCACGCCAGTGCATCTCGATCACGAACAATGAGGTCGGGGCTGAAGAGCAGGCCGAGCTCCGGAAAGCGGGTGGTCGTCCGGGCGACGAGGAGTGGGAGCGGTGGGGCATTTGCGACTACATCACGAAGCCTCGCATCGCCGCCGCCATCACTGGCACCACGCCGGACGGCAAGTCCATCAAGGGCGACTACAAGTTCACCGACGAGTTCCCGATGTCCGATGGCTTTGCAGAGAACGCGGAGTTCTTCACCCTGACGTACGAGACACCGGTCGCGGTCAGCCACAATGTCGCCTTCGCCCGTATCGCACCCCTGCTCTGGTTGCGTGCCGGCAGTCGCGGAGCGCGCATCGACAAGGTGCCGCCGTCAGGATGGGCCGTGGCCGAGGCGTATGGCCTGCTGGCCGACCCTGACGAGGCCACGCCCTTCCTAAAGGCCGTGCGCGCATCAAAGGACCTGTCCATCGTATTCATCGTGACCGACGACGACCGCCGATTCCAAGCTGTCGCACGCCGGCTGCCTGACCACGTCGAACCAGTGCGTCTCTACGAGTCCTACCTCACCAACTTCGCGTTTGCGAACGGAGGCGAGGCATGAAGGTCACCCTCAAGGACTACCAAGATGACGCGGTGCGCGAGGTGCTGGTCAACGTGCGCAAGGCGCGGAAGCGCTGGAAGGAGGACGGTGAGCGCCACGCCTTCTCACTCACGGCGCCCACGGGTGCCGGGAAGACGGTCATGGCCGCCGCCGTGTTCGAGGCGCTGTTCCAAGGTGACGATACGTACCAGTTCGACAAGGATCCCGGTGCCGTCGTGATCTGGTTCAGTGACGACCCGTCTCTGAACGAGCAGACGCGGTTCCGCCTGATGGCGTCGGCGGATCGTCTGCGTAGCACAGACCTGATCGTGGTCGACAACGGCTTCAACCGGCAGCGGTTCGAGGCGGGCAAGATCTACTTCCTCAACACGCAGAAGCTGGGAAAGAAGTCGCTGCTGGTGCGCGGGTTCGACGAGGATGGTGACCCCGATGCGTTTCCGGAGATGCGGCCCGACACGCGGGCCCACACCATCTGGGACACGATCCGCAACACCATCGAGGATCCTGCGCTGACGTTATACCTGGTGCTGGACGAAGCGCACCGCGGTATGGGCGCGACGACCAGGGCGGTACAGGCCGAGAAGAGCACGCTGGTCAAGCGCCTGATCAACGGAGAGAAGGGGGTGCCGGGCATCCCCGTGGTCCTGGGAATCTCGGCGACTGTGGTACGGTTCAACGCGGCGATGGAGGGCGCCAAGGGGCGCAGCACCCTGCCGAGCGTCGAGGTGGATGCCACGCGTGTGCAGGACTCGGGTCTGCTCAAGGACACCATCGTGCTCGACGTGCCGGACGAAGACGGTCAGTTCGATACGGTGTTGGTGCGTCGCGCCACCGAGAAGCTGAAGGAGTCGAGCGACGAATGGGCGCGATACGCGAGTGAGCAGGAGAACGACCGCGTGGTGCCGCTGATGGTGCTGCAGGTGCCGAACACGCCGAGCGCTACCGACGTGGGCCGCTGGTTGCAGACAGTCTTTGAAGCGTGGCCGGACCTCACGCCTGCCAACGTCGCGCACGTCTTCGGCGATCACACGAAGCAGGAGTTCGGGCCCTACACGGTGCCGTACATCGCCCCGGAGCTGGTGCAGGATCAGTCGTGGGTGCGCGTACTGCTCGCGAAGGACGCCATCAGTACCGGCTGGGACTGTCCGCGCGCTGAAGTCATGGTGTCGTTCCGACGCGCCGTGGACACCACGCACATCACGCAGTTGCTCGGGCGCATGGTGCGGACACCGCTCGCGCGCCGCATTCCGGGCAATGAACGCCTGAACTCCGTGGATTGCCTGCTGCCCTACTTCGACGTGGACGCCGTGAAAGCGGTCGTCAACGCGTTGATGCATGGTGGTGGCAGCGACGATGCGCCGCCGCTCAGTCGCGTATTGGTCAATCCGGTCGAGATGAAGCCCAACGCCGCCGTGCCGCAAGCGGTGTGGGACACGTTTACGACGCTGCCATCGCAGACGCGCCCGCAGAAGGGCGCCCGCCCCGCCATCCGCCTCACCTCGCTCGCGCATGAACTGGCAGCCGACGGTATCCTGCCGGAGGCCGGCAGGAAGGCGCACGCCTCGATGCACGTGATGCTCGACGCGTTCGTCGATGAACGCCGATACGAGTTTGACACGAAGCGCAAGTCGGTGCTGACCGTCGAGGGGCGGACGATCCTCGCGCGCATCAAGGAGGGTGAGACGGAATCACACGCCTTCCAGGCGATGGCGGACTTTGCGGTGATCGCCGATGCATATCGGACGACGGGGCGCGTGCTGAGCCCCGACATTGCGCGGTCGTACACCGAACATCGCGCGAAGCAGAAGCCCGAGGCTGAAGAGGACTTCGAAGGCGCCCTGCTCGAGGCCCGCGAGGACCTGGGTGCCCTGGGCCTGATGGACAACCTCGGCCTGCACTTCGACGCCGCCGCCACGAGGCTGTCAGACGAGTGGCTGGCCACCTACAACGGCGCCATCAAGGCGCTGCCGGACGACCGACGCGACGCATACCGGCAAATCACGGCGCTGAGTCGCGAGGCTCAGGACGTCGATCTCGTGCGGCCCGTGTCCGTCTGGGAGCGCACGACGGTACGCGAGGCTGATGGCCGTGAGCACGACGTGCCGAGGTACCCGCGGCATTTGCTCTGCGACGAGAGGGGGGAGTACCCCGTCGAGCTGAATGCTTGGGAGCGCGAAGTGCTGAAGGTGGAGATGCAGCGTCCCGGCGTGATGGGCTGGTACCGCAATCCCAACCGTCCGACACAGGATTCGCTGGGCATCGCGTACGTCGAGGCCGGCGAGACCAAGATGGTGCGGCCCGACTTTCTCGTCTTCAGCGATGCAGGCAACGGCAAGGTCGCGGTGGACATCATCGATCCGCACGGTGACTACCTCGCGGACTCCCTGCCGAAGCTGGTGGGGCTGGCGACGTATGCCGAACGGCACGCCGGGGTGTTCCGGCGGATCCTTACCATCGCGGAGGTGGGCGGGAAGCTCCGTGCGCTGGACCTGACGGACGCCGCGGTGCGGGAGGCCATCGGAGCGGCCGAGAGCGCCCGGGCGCTGTACGAGAGCGCGATGGCGAGCGACTACGCCTAGCCGTTTCGGGTGCGCCAAAAAGGACCGGGCCAACATCGATGCGGCGGAGCTCGCGACCTTCCGGGAGCTCGCCAAAGGGTACGAGAAGCTGACGGCCGCGCAGCTCCGGGAGCTGCTC
>JALOPN010000391.1 GCA_025453875.1 Gemmatimonadaceae bacterium
TCCTTCGCCTGCCCCCGCACGAGCACGGCCGAGTTGTTGCTCTTGCCACGCTGCGGGTTGGTCTCGAACCAGTTGCCCGTCTTCGCGGCAGCCATCTCGTCGTCGTCGGCGCTGAAGAGGCAGATCGTGGCCGAGCGACGAATGCCACCGCTCAGCACGGCGACGGCGATGTGCATGAGGATGTCATACACTTCGATGGGACGCAGCGCGCGCCCCGGCACCTGCTCCAGCACGCGCTCAACGGCCGTGAGCGCCTTCTTGAGCGGGAGATGGCCGGGCGCACGACCGCCCGACGTGCGCAGCGGCATGCCACGCGACCGGATGGCGCTGTAGTTGAACTCGATCTTGGTGCCGTCGAGATAGCTCGCGAGCAACGCGTCGAGCGCGTCGGCCCACCCTTCGAGCGTATCGGGCACCGTGTGGTGCACAACGGGCAGATCATGTTCCGCCGCGCGCACCGGGAACACGGGCAGCCTGGCCACGTGCTGCTTCTGCACGCTGAAGCCCACGCCCGTGCCCGAGAGCAGCAGGAAAAACGCTTCACGGAAGGCTGCGATGCGATCCATGTGCGTGAACGCGCAGTTGAACATGCGCGCGTTGTTCGCTTCGATTGCGGCGCCCCCGAACTGCAGCGAGCGCATCGACGGCAGGATGCGACGCGCCTGCAGCGCGGCCTCCGTCTCGTCGATGAGCACACCGAGTGGCCGATCACCGAGGCCCGCCACGGGCTGGTCGAGCACGGCGGCGAAACGCGCGCGGTGCATGTCCATCACGCGCGTGAACGCTTCGGCGGGTGTCTCACGACGGCCGAGTTCGGGACGCCAGCGCGAGTAGCGCGACAGGAAGATGTAGTCCTGCAACCCGTTCTCGCCGTGCGCCACGAGGCGGTGGCGCGCGCGTGAGGCGCGGTAGAGCACATAGCGCTTGGCGATGCTCCAGTGGCCGCGGGCCGCGATCATCGTCTCCACGATGTCCTGCAGCTGCTCCACCGTGGGCGCCGAGGCTTCATGCCGACGCGCGACCGTGTTCACCACGAGCTGCGTGATCGCCAGCACTTCGGCGAAGTCACCCATGCCGAGGCCGTAGCTCGCCGCCGGGTTGTCGGCGTGCGGATTGGGCGCGTCGTTCGTGCGCTCGGCGAAGAACGCGAGGGCGATCGCGCGTGTGATGCGCGTCGGGTCCCAGGTGACGCGTCGTCCATCGCGCTTGAGCACCTCGGTCACGGGGACGAGGGCGGGGACGTCGGTCGGTGTCGTGAAGGGGACCGGGGGGGCGAGCGTGGCCATGTGGGACTCCAGGGGTGGCAGGACGAGCAGGTGGTAGCGCACACCCCCGAGGCACAAGCCGCCGGCCGGCCACGCGATCACGGTCGCGTGTCCCCCAGACGACAAGAGGCCCCTTGCTGATGGACGCAAGGAGCCTCGCAGGATCGCGGGCGCGCTGGACGCCCACGACTTGCCCCGGCGAACCCCTCCCTCGAGGGTGCGCACGGACTCCGCGGCAACTGGCAGGTCTTCTGGCTCGGGATTCAGTCGCGGGAGCCGCCTTCCCACGCCCGAGGGGCGCAGTGGCCGGATGCTCCGTTGTCCTCCCTCACAGCGGCGGGGCCGCCCCGGATTTGCACCGGGTTCCCTCTTGCACGCTCGACCCGAAGGCCGAGCGACCAGCGCCTATGTCTTGTCTGCTCTCACGAGCGGACGCCGCAACCTCGGGACCTCGGGCGTCCCTGTCAAGAGCGGAAATTTCCGTCCGCTATTGACCGAGTGAAGTTGTCGGAATACTCTCCGTACTCAGCCTTTGATAATCACTCTCAACTTCTGTCGTCCTCGACACTCTGCGCGCGCAATACGCCGCGTATCGCGCCGACCACCCCGCCGCCTATCTGCGCGACGTGGCCTGCGCCCTCGGTGTGAGCGAAGCCGAGTTGCTCGTCGCCAGCCGGACCCAGGGGCTCACGCGCCTTGCCATCGACGACCTTCCCGCCCTGCTCGCGGCGATTGCCGCGACCGGCGAGGTGCGCACCATGACGCGCAACGACTGGGCGGTCATCGAGCAGGATGGCCGCTACGACGACCTCCGCTTCTTCGAGCGCGGCATGGGGCAGACGGTGGGGGACCTCGACCTGCGCATCTTCGGCTGGCGCTGGGCCTTCGCCTGGCCGCAGCGTCCAGTTCTTCGACGGCAGCGGCATGAGCATCCACAAGGTGTTCCTCGAGGACGCGGCCGCGTTCGCCTCGATCTGCGACCGCTTCCGGCACGCCGAACCCACGGACGCGCTGCCCGTGGTGACACCGACCGCGGCCGAGACGGAACGCCCGGATGAGGCCGTTGACGTCACCACACTGCGCGCGCGGTGGGATGCCCTCACCGACACGCATCAGTTCCATGGCCTGCTCCGCGAACTCCAGGTGGGACGCCTGCAGGCGCTCCGCCTCGCGGGCGACGAGCGCGCACGCCTCGTGGGCGCCGACGCGCTGCAGCGGGCCCTCGATGGTGCAGCCGCGCAGCAGGAGAAGCTCATGATCTTCGTGGCCAACACGGGCATCGTGCAGATCTTCATCGGCACCATCCGCAAGGTCGTGCGCATGAATGACTGGCTCAACATCCTCGACCCCGGCTTCAACCTGCACGTGCGTGATCAGGCCATTGCCGCGTCGTACGTGGTGACCAAGCCTACGGTGGACGGGCCCGTGCGTTCACTCGAGTGCTACACGGCCGACGGATCGCTCGTGCTGCAGCTCTTCGGCAAGCGACACGAGGGGGAGCAGACGCCCGCCGGATGGAGCGCCATTCTCGACACCATCGTGGCGGCGTCGGAGACGGTCGAGGTGACTGCTGGTGTCCACTTCACTGCAGGCGCAGGGCACACGCGCGGTGACACCACGTATCGTGTCCCTCTCGGCCGCGGTCACGGAGATTCTCTACGAAATCGGCGCGCAGGAACACGTCGTGGCGGTCGCCCAGGGCGTGCACTATCCCGTGGCCGCGCAGCGCTTGCCGCACGTGGGCGCCGCGCGCACGCTCGCGGCCGAGCCCGTGCTGGCGCATCGACCGTCCCTGGTGCTCGCCGATTCCGGGGTGCCTCCGGCCACGGTCACACAGCTGCGTGCGGCTGGTGTGCGCGTCGAACTCTTCGGCGGTGATGCAGCCGCGCAGGTCGTGCCGCGCATTCGGGCGGTGGGCGCCGTGGTGGGACGTGCTGCGGAA
>JALOPN010000007.1 GCA_025453875.1 Gemmatimonadaceae bacterium
GACTACCCGAAGGCGCTCTCGCCGCTGGCGAAGCCCAAGCGCGGCGACCCGACGCTCACCGAGCGGTTCGAACTGTTCGCGCGTGGCAAGGAACTCGCCAACGCGTTCAGCGAGCTGAACGATCCGATCGATCAGCGCGAGCGCTTCGAAGCGCAGGCGCGCCTCAAGGCGGCCGGCGACGACGAAGCCACGCTCGTCGACGAGGACTATCTGCGCGCCATGGAGTACGGCATGCCGCCCACGGGTGGCGTCGGCATCGGTATCGACCGGCTGCTCATGTACCTCACGGATACGGCCAACATCCGTGACGTGATCCTGTTCCCCACGATGCGTCCCGAGTGAGAGGGCTCGAACTCTCGATCGCGTGGCGCTATCTGCGCAGTCGTCGCGGGTCGCGTCTCCTGTCGCTCATCAGCGTCATCGCCATTGGTGGTGTGCTGGTGGGCGTCGCCGCGCTGATCGTGATCATGGGCGTGATGAACGGTCTGCAGCGCGATCTGCGGGAGAAGATTCTGATCGGCTCGCCCGATGTGCGCGTGTTGCCGTACGGCGAAGCGCTGCGCATGGCCGGGTGGGAGGAACAGCTCGAACGCGTGAAGCGCGTGCCCGGCGTGGTGACGGCGGCGCCGTTCGTGCAGAGTGAGGGGCTGCTCACAAACGAGGCTGGATATCGCGCGGGCGCGCAGGTGGTGGGGCTGGCGTCGCTCGCACCGGGTGAGCCGGATGTGACCACGGTGCGCGAGAAGGCGATCCTCGGCGAGTTCCGCTTCGACCGTGACGGTCGGGAGAACGGCGCGGTGATCGGAAAACTGCTCGCGGCCAAGTTGAACGTCTGGCCCGGTGATCAGATCCAGTTGCTCGGGTTCAACAACGTCGACTTCAACGCGGCCACCGGCATTCCCGTGCTGCGTCCGGATACGTTCGTCGTGACGGGGATCTTCGAGACCGGCATGTATGAATACGACAATGCGTACTTGTATGTCTCGCTCGCGGCCGGCCAGCGCTTCGCGGGATTGGAGACCGAGGTGACGGGCTTGGAAGTGCGCACGGTTGACCGGTGGCGAGCGCCCGCGATCGGTCAGACGCTCGTCGATTCGCTCGGGGCGAGTGTGCACGCGGTGGATTGGCAGGCGCAGAATCGCTCGCTCTTCCAGGCACTGAAGCTCGAGAAGTTGGGGATGGGGGTCATTCTGCTGCTCATCATCATGATTGCCGCGTTCAACATCGTCTCGACGCTCACGATGGTGGTGGCCGACAAGACGCGTGAGATCGGCATTCTGCGCGCGATGGGGCTGCCAGCCCGTTCGATTCGCCGGATCTTCCTGCTGCAGGGGGTGGTGATCGGCGCCGTCGGCACGGGGGCCGGTGTGGCGCTCGGGCTCACCGTCGCGGTGATTCTCGAATACGTCTTTCCGATTCCGCTCGATCCGTCGGTGTACTTCATCGATCACCTCCCCGTGGCGACCGATCCCTTCGAGGTGCTGGCCATCATCGTGGCCAGTGTGGCGGTGGCGGCGCTCGCGACGCTGTATCCGTCGGGGCAGGCGGCCAAGCTGTACCCCGTCGACGCGATCCGGCACGATTGATGTCGGAGGCCATGATGTCCAGCGCGGCGTCGTCCGGCGCCTCGGCCGTGCTCGAAGCGCGCGGGGTCCGCAAGGAGTACCCCGGTGGCGACGGTGGGGTGATCCGGGTCCTCGACGGGGCAGATCTTGCCGTGCATCGGGGCGAAATGGTGGCGATCGTCGGGGCCAGCGGGTCGGGGAAGAGCACGTTGTTGCATCTGCTCGGTGGCCTCGAGCGTCCATCGGCCGGCACCGTGCTGCTGGGAGGAACGCCGGTCGACGCGCTCGACGACGACGCGCTCGCCGCACTGCGGAACCGGACGGTGGGCTTTGTCTTTCAGTTCCATCACCTGCTGCGCGAGTTCTCGGCGCTCGAGAACGTCATGTTTCCGCTGCGGATCGGCGGGGTCGCTCCGGCGGACGCCAAGGAGCGGGCGGCGGCGTTGCTGGAGCGGTTGGGGATGGCACGGCGTATGCATCATCGACCGTCTGAACTGTCGGGCGGCGAGCAGCAGCGGGCGGCAGTGGCGCGGGCGCTGGCGGCCGAGCCGGCGGCCTTGTTGGCCGACGAGCCCAGTGGCAATCTGGATCAGGGCAACGCGGAGCGGCTGCACGACCTCTTCGCCACGCTCGCGAGCGAGCATGGGTTGGGTCTGGTGGTGGTGACACACAATCTGGCGTTGGCGGACCGCGCCGACCGGGTCTTGACGTTGGAAGGGGGGCGGGTGGTGACACGAGCGGTCATGGAGCGAGGCGACGACTGAATGCTGTGCGATCATTGCCAGGAGCGGGACGCCGTGGTGCACCTGACGCGCATTGTGGACAACGCGGTCACGCAGTTGCACCTGTGCGAGAAGTGCGCGGCGGCGAAGGGCGTCGAAACGACGGTCTCGTTGCCGCAGCATCCGCTTGGTGAGATCCTCCAGGCCGTCCAGCAGCAGACACCGGCCCCCAGTGTGGGCGACAGCGGGGTGTGCGCGTTCTGCGGGGCGTCCGCGCGCGATTTTCGTGCGTCGGGACGGCTCGGGTGCGCTCACTGCTACGACGCCATGGAGGGCAGCCTGCGCGAGCTGTTGCGCCGCCTGCACGGGAGCAGCCGGCACGTGGGACGGCGCTACGAGGCGCCCCGTCCCGAAGCGGTGGCGCAGGCCGATGCGCGCTCGATGCTGACCGACCGGTTGCGTCGCGCGGTCGAGGCCGAACAGTTCGAGCTGGCCGCGGAGCTTCGGGACCAGCTGCGGGTGCTTGAATGATGCGTCGCGCGTCGCTCGATCTGTCGCTGCTCCCCGATGGCGGCGTCCGCTGGCTGGATGCGTCCGGGCCGAACGCGGACATCGTGATTTCGACTCGGCTTCGGCTGGCCCGGAACGTCGTCGGGTACGCGTTCACCGGTCGCGCGCGCGACGGGGAGCGGTTGCGGATGCTGGCCCAGGTGCGTGAGGCGCTGGCCGGCATCGCGGCGCTCGACGGGAGTGTGCTCGTTCGCCTCGACGACTGCAGCCTGCTGGAGCGGCAGCTGCTGCACGAACGGCATCTCGTGTCGAAGGAGCTGGCCGGGCTGGATGCGCAGCATCCGGTACGGACGGGCGCGGCCGCGATTCTGGGCGAGCAGGCGGGGGTGTTGATCAACGAAGAGGACCATCTGCGGCTGCAAGCCATGCGCAGCGGCTTCGATGTGACCTCGGCGTTCGAGGCGGCGTCGCGTATCGAACAGGCGCTGGGTGACCGGGTGCCGTTTGCGTACCATCGCGAGTTCGGGTACCTCACGGCGTGCCCGACGAACGTGGGCACGGGTCTGCGTGCGTCGGTGTTGATCCATCTGCCGGGGTTGGTGCTCACGAAGGAGATCGGCAAGGTGCTGGCCGGTCTGCAGCAGATGGGGCTGACGTACCGCGGGTTGTACGGCGAAGGCAGTGACGTGGTGGGGAACTTCTTCCAGCTGTCCAACCAGACGACGTTGGGACGAACGGAGGAGGAGTTGCAGGATCTGCTCGTGCGCGTGGTCCGCCACGTGATCGAGCGGGAAGAGGAGGCGCGTCGCGTGCTGGTCCGCGATGCGGGGTATATTATCGAGGACAAGCTCTGGCGGGCCTACGGGACGCTGCGCTACGCGCGCAGTCTCTCGTTTGACGAAGCCATGAACTTCCTCAGTGGGGTACGGCTCGGGGTTGGCCTGAAACTGATCCCGGCGCTCAGTGTATATACGCTCAACAAGCTCCTGATCTTTGCGCAGTCGGCGCATCTGTCCCACACCGAGGGGCGGGTGTTGTCGGAGGGTGAGAGCAACGTGGCGCGCGCGCGATACGTGCGTCAGGTGCTCGCGACGGAGGGGAGTGGCGTCGAGTGACCGCTCCGGTCCAGGGCTGAGGAAACGATGAACGGCTACAACTTCACCGAGCGCGTGCGAAAAGTGCTGGCGATGGCCCGTGAGGAGGCCGCGCGCCTGCACCACGAGTACGTGGGCACAGAGCACATCCTGCTCGGACTCATCCGCGAGGGTGAGGGCGTGGCAGCGGCGGTGCTGCAGAACCTCAATGTCGATCTCGACGAGGTACAGCAGCGCATCGAGGACACCGTGAAGAAGGGGAAGGCGGCGGCCGCCACCGGCCCCGATCTGCCCTACACGTCGCGGGCGAAGAAGGTGCTCGAGCTCGCCATGGCGGAAGCGCGCGATCTCAGCCACTCGTACGTCGGCACCGAGCACCTGCTGCTCGGGTTGCTGCGCGAGGAGAAGGGGATTGCGGCGCAGGTGCTGACCGATGCGGGCGTCAATCTCGACGCGGCGCGCACGGAGACGCTGCGTCTGCTCGGCACGGAAATGCCGCAGGGCGGCGCGCCTGGCGCATCGTCGGCCCCCGAGAAGGCGGGCACGGCGCCGTCGTCGTCGGCCACGCCGGCCGGCAAGGGCGACAAGAAGTCGAAGACGCCGGCGCTCGATCATTTCTGCCGCGACCTGACGGCGCTCGCCACCGAGGGGCAGCTCGATCCCACGATCGGCCGCGCCAAGGAAATCGAGCGCGTGGTCGAAGTGCTTTCGCGCCGCAAGAAGAACAATCCGGTGCTCATCGGCGAGCCGGGCGTCGGCAAGACGGCCATCGTCGAGGGGCTCGCGCAGATCATCGCCACAGGCGACTGCCCGGAGCCGCTGCGTGATCATCGGGTGCTGTCGCTCGACATGGCGGCGGTCATTGCCGGCACCAAGTATCGCGGTCAGTTCGAGGAGCGACTCAAGGCAGTGATGAACGAGATCGCGCAGAACAAGCAGATCATCCTGTTCATCGACGAGTTGCACACGCTGGTCGGTGCGGGTGCGGCCGAAGGCGCGATCGATGCGAGCAACATGCTCAAGCCCGCGCTCGCGCGTGGTGAGCTGCAGTGCGTCGGTGCCTCCACGCTCAACGAGTACCGCAAGTACATCGAGAAGGATGGGGCGCTCGAGCGTCGCTTCCAGACGGTGGTGGTCGAGCCGCCCTCGATCGACGAGACCGTGCAGATCCTGCAGGGGCTGCGCAAGAAGTACGAGGATCATCACCGCGTCACGATCCCCGACGAGACGCTGCTCGCGGCGGCCAAGCTGTCGGAGCGCTACATCACCGACCGGTTCCTCCCCGACAAGGCGATCGACGTGATCGACGAGGCGGGAGCGCGCGCGCGCCTTGCGGCGCAGGCGCCACCGCCGGAGGTGTCGGCGCTCAAGGAGCGGCTCGAACAGATCAACGGCGAGAAGGACGCCGCGGTCCGCGATCAGAACTTCGAGCGCGCGGCGTCGCTGCGCGATACCGAGCGCGAGCTGCAGGCCGAGATCCGTCGCAAGCAGGAAGAGTGGGAGCAGCGTCGCCTCTCGCACCGGCCGGAGCTTGGTGAAGAGGAAATCGCCTTCATCGTGTCGCGGTGGACGGGCATCCCGGTCACGCGACTGCAGGAGGCCGAAACGTCGCGCCTGCTGCGCATGGAAGACGAACTGCACGGCACCGTGGTCGGCCAGGACGAGGCGATCAAGGCGCTCGCGCGCTCCATTCGTCGCAGCCGAGCCGGCCTCAAGGACCCGCGTCGTCCCATCGGCTCGTTCATCTTCTCGGGGCCCACGGGCGTCGGCAAGACGGAGCTCGCCCGCGCGCTCGCGCGCTTCCTGTTCGCCGATCCCACGGCGCTCATTCGCGTCGACATGAGCGAGTACATGGAGAAGTTCTCCGTGTCGCGTCTCATCGGTGCGCCGCCGGGCTACGTGGGCTACGAAGACTCGGGAACGCTCACGAAGGCGGTGCGTCGCAAGCCGTACAGCGTCGTACTGCTCGACGAGATCGAGAAGGCGCACCCGGATGTGTTCAACATCCTGCTGCAGGTGCTCGATGAGGGACATCTCACCGACAACTACGGTCGCGTGATCGACTTCAAGAACACGGTCGTCATCATGACGTCGAACGTGGGCGCGAAGGACATTACGCGGGGGCGGTCGCTCGGCTTCGGCGGCGACGATGCGCGGGCCGACTTCGAGCGGATCGCCGACAAGGTGAAGGAGGAGATGGGGCGCGTGTTCAACCCCGAGTTCCTCAATCGCCTCGACGACGTGATCGTCTTCCATCCGCTGCGCGAGGAGCACATCGCGAACATCGTGAGCATCCTGTTCAAGGACGTGCAGAAGCGCCTGGAAGAGGAGGAGATCCGCATCGTGCTCACCGAGGCGGCCACGGCCTTCCTCGTCAAGCACGGGACGGACGAGCACTTCGGTGCCCGACCGCTCAAGCGGGCGATCCAGCGGTACATCGAGGACCCGCTCTCGGAGAAGCTGCTGCTCCGCGAGTTCTCCAAGGGGGACGAGATCGAGGTCGACGTGGGCTCGGAGAAGGAGAAGCTGGAGTTCCGCGTCCTGACGCCGACGCCGCAGAGCTGACGGCGGTCGGCGCGGCCTCCCGCGCGATTTCACGGCCGACCGGGCCCCGCAGGGGTTCGGTCGGCCGTGTTCTTTGCTATATTGTGGGGCTGATTTGTCGGTGCTGCCTTGGCGGTAGGCACCATCTTCGTCCCGGCGGTGTCCAATGGGCGGAGATGGTGTTTCCCCTGCGCGGTCCGGTTCCCATGCCCGAGTGCTCTGTGTCGCCATTGTCGTCGCCGCCGGCCCACCGGCGTGCGTGGAAGGTCCCTGCCACCCGTTGTCTGCGTGCCGCCGCGTCGCTCGTGGCGGCGCTCGTGGTGCCGACCGCGCTCTCGGCGCAGGAGCCGGCACCCGATGCGTTGGCCGGTCGTTGCGCCACGCCGGACACGATCGCGGTCCGCGGGATCTCGCGTGTCACCGACGCCGAGGTGCGCGCCGAGGGCGCGCTGCGGCCGGGAGAGCGCATCAACTTCCAGAGCGTACAGCGCGCCATCAAGGCGATCTTCGCGCTTGGCCAGTTCCACGACGTGCAGGTCGTGTGTGATCTCGAGTCCGTGCCGGGGCGAACAGTCGTCGCGTATGTCGTCGAGGAGCGTGCGCTGCTCGGCGACGTCGACGTGAAGGGCGTCGAGAAGCTCTCGGCACGCAGCGCGCGCGAAAAGGTGACGCTGCTGCTCGGGCGTCCGGTGGATCCGGCCGACATCGCGTCGACACGCGCGCGCATCGACTCCATGTATCGAGGCGCGGGATACTACCTCGCGTCCATTCGCGTCGACTCCACACCGCTTCCGGATGGCCGACTCGGCATCACGTTCGTCGTTGACGAGGGGCGTCGACTGGCGATCTCGGGGCTCGAGTTCGTCGGTACCGAAGTCGTGAAGCCGAGCACGGTGGCGAGTGCCATGCAGACGAAGCCCGAGGGCTTCTTCTTCTGGCGCAAGGGCGAGTTCAACGATGACAAGTTCGCCGGCGATCTGGGCGAGCGCATTCCGCAGCTCTACGCACGACTCGGTCACATCGACGCGCGCGTGCTCGAAGACACACTCATCGTCGATCCGGAGCGTGGCAAGGGGAAGCTGCGCGTGACGATCGACGAAGGGCCGCAGTATCGCATTGGCACGTTCGGTGTCACCGGCAATCGCGTGGTGCCGGGCGAAGTGCTCGATCGCATGTTTGCATCCACCAGCCGCAATCCCTCGCTGCGCGAGCGGTTGTTCGGGCTGGTGAAGCGTGAGGCGCGTGCCGAAGAGGGCGTGTTCGACGCGGCGCGCTGGGAGAAGGCGACGCAGGATGTGGGTAACCTCTATCGGGACCGCGGGTACATCTACGCCGAGGTGTATCCGGTGGTCGAGCGCACGGTCACGGCCGACTCGCAGCCGGCGGTGAACCTGCGGTGGGAGATCGACGAGAAGCAGCCAGCCATCGTCAACCGCATCGAGATCGTCGGCAACGACTACACCTCCGAAGACTGCATCCGCCGCGCGATCGTGCTCGTGCCGGGCGGTGTCTTCAATCAGTCGGCGCTCATCAACAGCTACCAGCAGATTCAGAACCTCGGCTTCTTCGAATCGCCGATGCCGTTCCCGGTGCCGAAGCAGGTCAACGAGGCGGGTGACGTCGATCTGATCTTCACGGTGAAGGAGAAGCGCACGGGCAGTCTCAACTTCGGTGCCTCGATGGGGCAGGGTGGTGTCGGCTTCGGCGGCTTCATCGGCGTTGAGCAGCCCAATCTGTTCGGGCAGTGCAAGCGCGGCACGCTCAACTGGCAGTACGGTCGCTTCTTCAACGATTTCACGTTGACGTACACCGATCCGGCACTGCGTCGCACACGCACGTCGGGCACGGTCAGTGCATTCCGCACGCAGTCGCGCTTCATCGTGGGCAACCTCGGTCAGAACATCCGCACCGGCGCGCAGTTCCGCCTGGGCTTCCCGGTGCCGTGGTCGTACACGTCGGCGCTCTCGGTCACGTACGGCGCGGAGACGGCGACGTTCACGCAGGGCACGTTGGGCAACACGTGCCTGCGCAACTGCTTCCGGTCGAGCATCGGTCTGGACTACACGTCGGACACGCGGCTCGGCATGCCGTTCCCGTTCGCGGGCGCGTTGCGCACGATCACGGCCGATTTCAGTGGAGGTCCGCTCGGCGGCGAAGTGAACTTCCAGCGCTACACGGGTGAGTACCGCTCGTACACCGAGTTGGCATCGTTCGGTGGCGCGCTCGGCGGCCAGCCGAAGTCGCTGGTGCTGGGACTGACGGTGCGCTCGGGCGCGCTCTTCGGCAACTCGGGCCCGTTCTTCTTCCAGCAGCAGTTCGCGGTGGGTGGTGTGATGTTCGGCCAGTCGTTGCGCGGGTATCCCGAGTTCTCCATCACGCCCAACGGATTCGACCCGAGCACGAATCAGTTCCAGTCGAGCGGTCCGCAGTCGTTCGGCAAGGCGTTCATGGTGACGACCGGAGAGCTCGGCTTCCGGTTCAACTCCATGCTGTACGTGAATGCGTTCTTCGACGCGGGCAACAACTGGGCGTCCGCGCAGCAGTTCAACCCGACCCGGATGTTCCGTTCGTCCGGTGTTGGTGTATCAACCGTAACGCCGCTCGGGCCCCTCGGGCTCGACTTCGCGTACGGGTTCGACCGCCTGGCGGTCGACCCGGACACCCGCCGCGTGCGACCGGACCCGCGGTGGCAGTTCCATTTCCGGCTCGGACAGCTCTTCTAGGCAGGCATCTCGATGCGATCGATTCTCTCCCGTGGCGTGCTCGCGCTCGCCGTCCTGCTTCCGGGCGCTGCACACGCGCAGGCCGGTGGGCAGAAGATTGCGTATGTGAACTCGCAGCTCATCCTGCAGGGAGCACCTGGCGCAACCGAAGCGCAGGCCACCTTCCAGAAGGAAATGGAAGGGCTGCAGGCGAAGCTGAAGACCATGCAGGATTCGCTCACGAAGCTGGAGCAGGCGTTCTCGCGCGATGCCGATACGCTGTCGGTGGCCTCGCGTGAGGCGCGCGTGAAGTCGTTCACCGAGAAGCGTCAGAGCTTCGAGGAGGAAGCGGCCAAGCTCAACCAGCAGGCGGAGCAGCGGCAGTTCGAGCTCATGCAGCCGATCATGGATCAGGTGCGCACGGCGCTTGACGACATGCGGCTCGAGGGTGGCTACTCGTTCATCTTCGACGTGGCGAACTCGCAGTTCATCGTCGCGGCCGACAAGAATCTCGATCTGACCGAGCGCGTCATCGCCAAGCTGCGCACGATGCCGAAGGCGGCGGCGAAGCCGCCCACCACGGGTCCGGCGGCGCGTCCGTCCGGTGTGCAGGCGCGCCCCACGCGTCCGCCCACGCGGTGAGCTCCGGCTCCACGCCGCAGGACGTGGCCGGCGGTGACGGGTTGAGGCCCGTCACCGCCGGTGCCATTGCAGGGCTGATTGGTGCGGAACTGCTCGGCGATGCACACGTTGTCGTCGAAGGGGTCGCCGCGCTCGATCGTGCGACGCCTTCGCACCTCAGTCTGCTCTCGCACGCGCGCTATGCGCACTGGTTTCGCGAGACGCAGGCGGGCGTGGTGCTGATGTCGCCGGAGTTTCGCGATGCACCGGGCGGCGCGCGCGCGCGCCTCGTCGTGGCGAAGCCCATGGACGCGCTGCTTCGTGTGCTCCCGCACTTTCATCGCACGGGCGCGCGGCCGAGTGGTGTGCATCCCACGGCGATCGTGGCGCCCGACGTGGTGCTCGGGAACGACGTCTCCATCGAGGCGTACGCGGTGATTGGTGCAGGGGTGGTGCTCGGCGACCGCGTGTGGCTCGGGCCGCACGCGGTGGTCGGTGACGGATGTCGTCTCGGGGATGATGTGCGCCTGCACGCCCATGCCACCTGCTATCCGTACACCGAGCTTGGCGCGCGCGTCGTATTGCACGCCGGCGCTCAGGTCGGGCGCGAGGGCTTTGGCTGGGTGCCACGCGACGGGGCCGCGCATCGGATTCCGCACGTCGGACGCTGCGTGCTCGGCGATGACGTCGAGATTGGTGCGAACAGCTGTGTCGATCGCGGCAGCATCGACGATACCGTCATTGGCGCCGGCACGAAGATCGACAGTCTCGTCCAGGTCGGACACAACACCCGCATCGGTCGTGGTTGCATGATCGCGTCGCAGGTGGGCATTGCCGGGTCGTGCCGCATCGAGGATGGCGTCCAGCTGGGTGGGCAGGTTGGCCTCGCCGGACATCTCGTGATCGGACGCGGGGCAACCATTGCGGCGCAGGGTGGCGTCGTGGGCGATGTGCCGGCTGGGGAAACGTGGTCCGGCTATCCGGCACGTCCGCATCGCGAGCAACTGCGCGCCTCGGCGGCGCTGCACCGGCTTGCGGCGCTGATCCGTCCGCTCGAACAGCTGCTCAAGGGCAGCGGAGACCGGTGATGTCGGAGTCGCAACTGGGCGACGGGACCCCCACGATGCCGGTCCCCGACCTCCGGGTGCTCGGCGAGCGGCGCACGATCGCTCGAGCCACGGCGCTCACGGGGGTCGGCTTGCACCTCGGCCAACCGTGCCGACTGGAGTTTCGGCCGGCACCGTGCGGGAGCGGTATTCGCTTCGTGCGGGCCGACCAACCGGACGCCGCCCCGATTCCCGCTTCGGTCTCGGTCGCGGTGGAGGCACATCGCCGAACGCAACTCGGCACCGGCGACGCGGCGCTGCACACGGTGGAGCATGTGCTGGCCGCTGTCGGCGCGCTTCGCATCGACGATCTCGAAATCGTGCTCGACGCCGCCGAGCCGCCCATTCTCGACGGGAGCGCCGCACCGTTTCTGGCCGCGCTGCTGGACGCGGGCGTGGTGGGCAATGGAGGACGCCCCGAGTGGCTCGTGCTTCGGCAGCCGCTGCGCGTGGAGGATGGGGAGTCGGTGTACGAGGCAACGCCCTCACTGGACCTCTCGCTCGACGTCCGGATCGGGTTCCCGCACCCGTTGATCGGGGAGCAGGTGGGCCGGTATCATGTGACGCCGGCGCAGTTCGCCCGTGAACTCGCGTCGGCGCGCACGTTCGGGTTTGTGCACGAGGTCGAGGCGTTGCGCGCGGCGGGGCTCATTCAGGGCGCGTCGCTGGAGAACGCGATCGTGCTCGATGACGTGGGGCTGCGCAGCGGACCGCTGCGCTGGGCCGACGAGTTCGTGCGCCACAAGGCGCTCGACTGCGTCGGTGATCTGGTTCTGGCGGGCGCGCGTGTGCGCGCTCACATCGTTGCACATCGCCCGAGTCATCGCGGCACGGTCGCGTTCGTTCGGGCCCTGGTTCGCACTGCGGTGCGGGAGAGCGCTGTGTACGGCATCGAAGACATCCTGAAGGTGCTGCCGCACCGCTATCCGTTTCTGCTGGTCGATCGCATTCTCGAGATCGAAGAGGGGAAGCGCATCGTCGGCCTGAAGAATGTGACGATCAACGAGCCGTTCTTTCAGGGCCATTTTCCGGGGCATCCGATCATGCCGGGCGTGCTGATCGTGGAGGCGATGGCGCAGGTGGGCGGCATGCTGCTCATGCGCACCATCGAGGATCCGGAGAGCAAGGTCGTGTACTTCATGTCGCTCGACAACATCAAGTTCCGTCGGCCCGTGAAGCCCGGTGATCAGATCCGCTTCGAGCTCGAAGTGGTGCAGCTGCGCGGGACCACGTGCAAGATGCGTGGTGTCGGATACGTCGATGGCGATGTGGTCGCGCAGGCCGACATGGCCGCGATGATTCGCGACCGATGAGTACGCGCATTCATCCCACCGCGCTGGTGGATGCGTCGGCGCAGCTCGGTGAGGGCGTAGACATCGGACCGTGGGCGATTGTGGGGCCCGGGTGCATTGTCGGCGACGAGAGTGTGTTGTCGCCGCGCGCGACGCTCGAGCGCGACGTGACGCTGGGTCGGCGTGTGAAGGTCGGCGTCGGGACGGTGCTGGGCGGCGATCCGCAGGATCTCAAGTTCCGTGGTGAAGTCACGCGGGTGGAGATCGGTGACGACACGACGCTGCGCGAGTACGTCACGATCAATCGCGCCACCGCGCATTCCTGGGTGACGCGCATCGGCAAGGGCTGCTTCCTGATGTCGTACGTGCACATCGCGCACGATTGTGCACTCGGGGACGGCGTCATCATTTCCAACGGCACGCAGTTGGCGGGCCATGTGGTGGTCGAGGATCGCGCCACGATCTCCGGATTGGTGGCCGCGCATCAGTTCGTGCGCATCGGCGCGCACGCGTTTGTCGGCGGTGCGTCGCGCGTCGCGCAGGACGTGCCGCCGTATGTGAAGGCGGTGGGAAATCCGGTGAAGCTGTTCGGCCTGAATAGTGTCGGACTGCAGCGCAACGGGTTCTCCGAACCGGTGGTCAAGGAGCTGAAGCGGGCGTATCGCCTGCTGTTCCGATCCGAGCACAACGTGTCGCAGGGGCTCGCGCGCGCGCGCGAGGAGTGTTCGGCGTTGCCTGAGGTGCAGCACTTCCTCGACTTCGTGGCGCAGAGCGAGCGTGGGGTCGGGTTCTGATGGCCGCGCGTGAGGCGCGCGTCGGCGTCATCGGCGCGGGTGCGCTCGGCCAGCATCATGTGCGCATCCTGCGCGATCTCGCTGGCGATCGATTCGTGGGGCTGTACGACGCGGATGCTACACGCGCCGGGGAGATTGCCGCATTGCTCGGCGTGCCGGCGCACGCGTCGCTCGACGCGCTGCTTGCCACGTGCGAGGCGGTGTCGATCGTGGTGCCCACCACGGCGCATCACACCGTGGCGCGCGCGGCGCTCGAGGCCGGCTGCCACGTCTTCGTCGAGAAGCCGTTCACCGTGACGCTCGAGGAAGCCGACGATCTCATCTCGCGCGCGCGCGCGGCGGGTCGGCTCATTCAGGTCGGGCATGTCGAGCGCGTCAACCGCGCGGTCCGCGCCGCGTTGCCATATGTGGATGGGCCTCGGTTCATCGAGAGCGATCGGCTCGCGCCCTTCAATCCGCGGGGCAGTGACGTGGCGGTCGTGCTCGATCTCATGATCCACGACATCGATCTCGTCCGCACACTCGTGGGAGATCGCGTGACGGATGTGAAGGCCACGGGGATCCCCGTGCTCACGCCGCAACTCGACATTGCCAATGCCCGCCTCGAGTTCGCGAATGGTGCGGTTGCCAATGTGACGGCCAGCCGCGTGTCGCGCGAGCGGGTGCGCAAGCTGCGCCTCTTCCAGCGCAGCGGCTATCTGTCGCTCGATCTCGCCGCCGGCAGCGGCGAGTTCTTTCGCATGCGTGGCGACCTCGATCCCGTGCGGCTCGCGACGGCGCCGCGTGCCCTCGAGGAGTTTGTCGAACGCATTCCGCTCGAGGCGCCGGAGGCGGAACCGCTGCGTCTCGAACTCGCGCAGTTTCTCGATGCGATTGACGGCCGGGCGTCGGTCCCCGTGACCGGCGAGGATGGGCGCGAGGCGCTCGCCGTGGCCTTGCGCATCATGCGCGAGATCGAGCGAACGCTGCCGCACCTCGTGTCGGCGGTTCCGCCGCGTGCGTGAGATCCTGTTCGTCGTTGGCGAGGCGTCCGGCGATCTGCACGCGGCCAAGGTCGCGGCCGCGCTCAAGGCCGCCGAGCCATCGCGACCGCTCGTGGGCACCGGTGGTGATCGCATGCGCGCCGCTGGCGTGGAGTTGCTCGAACACAGCGAGCGCATGGCCGCGATCGGATTCGTCGAGGTGTTGCGGCACATTCCGCGGCACTGGCGCCTGTTGAACACGCTCAAGGCCCGCTTTGCGTCCGGGCGCGTCGGGCTCGTGATTCTGCTCGACTATCCCGGATTCAACATGCGGGTCGCCGAAGCGGCGCACACCGCCGGCGTGCCCGTGCTGTACTACATCACGCCCCAGGTCTGGGCGTGGGGCGCGGATCGCTTGCCCAAGCTCGCGCGCTGGGTGTCGAAGGCGGCCGTCATTCTCCCCTTCGAGGAGGCGCTGCTGCGGAAGCACGGCGTCAACGCCACATTCGTGGGCCATCCGTTGCTCGATCGCGTCCACGAGATGCCGGAGCCAGCGGCTGCACGCGCAGCGCTCGGACTGGATCCGGAACGTCCGGTGCTCGCGGTGTTTCCTGGCAGCCGGCGTAGCGAGATCGAACGACACATGGGGCCCTTCATGGCAACCGCGCGCGAAGTGCAGCGACGTGATCCTGCCGTGCAGGTGGTCGTGAGTGCCGCGCCCGGCATCGGCATCGATGCATCGGTGTGCCCCTATCCGGTGATTCGCGACGCGTCGTTCACCGTGCTGCGGGCGGCGACGGCCGGACTGCTCAAGAGTGGGACCACGACATTGGAGGCGGCCGTTGCCGGGTTGCCGCATGTGATCGCGTACCGGACCAGCGCACTGTCCTACGCGATTGCGCGACGCGTGGTGAAGATTCCGCACATCGGTCTGGTGAATGTCGTGGCCGAACGTGGCGTGTCACGCGAGTTCGTGCAGGATGCCATCGTGCCGAGCGAGGTCGCCGATGCCATCGCGCCGCTTCTGCGTCTCGCATCGCCCGAGCGCGAGGCGGCGCTCGCCGGATTGGCCGATGTGCGCGCGCGCCTCGGCGCACCCGGTGCGTCGGAACGCGCAGCCGCCTTTGCGCGCGAGCTGGTACGGTGACCAGCGACGCCGTGCCGACGCCGCGTGCGCTTGACGCGCGTACGCGCTGGTCGATTCGGCTTGGCGTGTGGGTACTCCGCGCGCTGGCCGCCACATGGCGGGTGCACGTGCACGGACGTGAGCCATGGACGCAGCGGCAGTCGCGTGGTGCACCGGCGGTCGTGCTCACGCTGTGGCACGGTCAGATGCTGCCCATTCTCGTCGCCCATCGCGGCCAGCCGTGTCGCGTGCTGGTGTCGGAACATCGCGACGGGGAGATCATCGCTCAGGTGCTGGCGGCGTTCGGCTTCGGGGCCGTCCGCGGGTCATCAACGCGAGGTGGTACGCGCGCCCTCCTGCAACTCGCGCAGGTGGTGCAGGACGGACACGATATCGCGATCACGCCGGATGGTCCGCGCGGCCCCAATCGATCCGTGGCGCCCGGGCCACTGCTCATTGCGCAGCGCACGGGCGCCGAGCTCGTTCCGCTCGTGGCCGAGGTCTCGCGCGCGTGGCGGCTGCGCTCGTGGGACGCATTCGAGATTCCGAAGCCGTTTGCGCGTGTCACCGTGTTGTACGACGCGCCCCTCGGAATTGTCGCCGATTCGGCGCGTGAGGCGGCCGCGCAGACGACGCTCGTGGCGGACGCCATGGCCCGCGCCGCCGAGCGATGTCGCGCGCTGCACGACGGTGGCACGCGGCGAGATGCGGAGCGGGTGACGCCGCGCGTTCCGGCATCGTGAGTGTGATCGAGCGGATCTGGACGGGCGCGGGAGCCTGGGGCGCGGTGCGCCTCGCCCTGTCGCCGATGTCGGCCGCCTTCGGTGCCGTCGTCGCGGCGCGCAACGCGCGATTTGATCGTGGGGAAGGGGTGCACACCGTGGCGTGCCCCGCGCTGTCCATCGGGAACCTGACAGTGGGTGGAACCGGCAAGACGCCTGTCGCGGCGTGGTGTGCACGCGCATTGCGTGAGGCGGGGGCGTCACCGGCGATTGTCTTGCGTGGGTACGGTGACGATGAGTGGCGTGTGCATCAGCTGCTCTCGCCGGATGTCCCCGTGATTCGGGATGCCGATCGTGTGCGTGGCATCGCGACGGCGGTCTCCGGTGGTGCGGATTGTGTCGTGCTCGACGATGCCTTCCAGCACCGTCGCGCTGCGCGTGTCAGCGATGTCGTGCTGCTGGCCGCCGATGGGTGGCGCCCGGCGGTCCGACTGCTGCCGGCGGGGCCGTATCGTGAGCCCTGGCGCGCGCTGCGCCGTGCGTCCTTGATCGTGATCACCGCGAAAACCGCCTCGGCGGAGCGCGTGTCGTCGTTGCGGGCGGCGATTCGGGCCGAGGTCGGCGACGCGGTACCGATTGCAGAGATCGGTTTGGAGGCTGGCGCGCTGCATCAGGTGCGTCCCGCCGCGGTCGCGGTGTCCGGTGAGACGGACAGTTCGTCGCTCGCGACGCAGCCGTTGGCGGCGGTGCGCGACCGGTCGGTGCTGGCGGTGAGTGCCATCGGCGACCCGGCCGCCTTCGAACGCGCGTTGACGCAGGCCGGTGCGGACGTGACCGCGCGACGCTTTCGCGATCACCACGCCTTCACCGCCGACGAGGCGCGCGCGCTGGCGCGGTCCGTACCCGACGGGGGCGTCGTCGTCTGCACGCTCAAGGACGCGGTCAAGCTGGCGCCGCTCTGGCCTCACGCCTCGCAGCCCTTGTGGTATCTTTCCCAGACCATCGTGGTACGCGACGGCGCGGACGCGCTGGCGGGAGCCGTGCATCGGGTCCTGGCCGCGCGCGCGGCGACGTCGCGCTCCTCTCGCCCCCTCGCCGGCTGAGGCCGGCCTTCACTCGCCGTATGGCCATCGATCTCCGACTCCCCACCGACGCGATCGTCCTCCCGGACAAGGATCGGTTTCTCAACGAAGACAATCCGTTCGAAGCGATGATGTCGCGGTTCGATCGGGCCGCCGAGCTGCTCGATCTCGAGCCCGGGATCTATCGCATTCTGCGGCACCCGGAAAAGCAGCTCATCGTCTCGGTCCCGGTACAGCTCGACAGCGGGGACGTCGAGGTCTACACGGGCTACCGCGTCGTGTACAACTCCTCGCGTGGTCCCGCGAAGGGTGGCATTCGCTTCGACATGCAGGTCACGTTGGAGGAAGTGAAGGCGCTGGCCGCGTGGATGACGTGGAAGTGTGCGGTGGTGAATCTGCCGTTCGGTGGTGCGAAGGGCGGTGTGATCTGCGATCCGCACAAGATGAGCATCGGTGAACTGGAGCGGCTGACGCGACGCTACACGTCCGGCATCTTCCAGTTGCTTGGTCCGGACACCGACGTGCCCGCGCCCGATGTGAACACCAACGAGCGTGTGATGGCGTGGGTGATGGACACGTACTCGATGCGTGTCGGGCGCACGGAGAACGCGGTGGTGACGGGCAAGCCGGTGGAGATGGGTGGTTCGCTCGGCCGCAAGGAAGCGACGGGTCGCGGCTGCATGCTGGTCACGCGTGAAGCGTTGGAGCACCTCGGCTTGCCCATGAAGGGGGCGACGGTGGCGGTGCAGGGCTTCGGCAACGTGGGTTCGATCGCGGCGCGCCTGATGGCGCGCGAAGGGTGCAAGATCGTCGCGATCAGCGATCGTTTCTGTGCACTGCACAACGCTGCGGGCATCGATGTCGAGGCCGCGGCGACGTGGGTGCAGACGCATCGCTCGTTGGAAGGATTCCCCGGTGCCGACGTGATCGACAACGACACGCTGCTCACGCTCGACGTGGATGTGCTCGTGCCGGCAGCGCTCGAGAACGTGATCACGACCAAGGTGGCGCCGCGCGTGCGGGCCAAGGTGGTGTGTGAAGGCGCCAATGGTCCCACGACGGCGGCGGCCGACCCGATCCTCGACGACAAGGGGATCTTCGTGATTCCCGACATTCTCGCGAACGCGGGCGGCGTGACCGTGTCCTACTTCGAGTGGGTGCAGGATCGCATGGGCTACTTCTGGTCGGAGGACGTCGTCAACGAGCGACTCGCCGACATCATGACGCGCTCGTTCCGCGATGTCCTGCATCTGTCGCAGCAGCACAACGTGAACATGCGAACGGCCGCGTACATGCTGTCGATCAGTCGGGTCGCGACGGTGCACCGGCTGCGCGGCATCTACGCCTGACGAGCGGACGGCCGCCGTGCGCGTCATCGTCGCGGTCGTCGGGAGGCCGAGGCAGGGAGGCGTGGCCGACGCGATTGCGGAGTATGAGTCGCGGGCGGCGCGTTATTGGCCGCTCGACGTGCACGAGGTTCGTGAAGCGACGGGTCGCTCGCGGCCGGTCGCCGAATCGATGGACGAAGAGGGTGCGCGCCTGCTGGAGCGGGTGCCCACGACGGCGCGCCTCTACGCGTGCGATCCGGGCGGTGCATCACTCGATTCGGCGACCTTCGCGCAGCTGATCGCGTCGGCGCGTGATGCAGCGGAAGACGTGGCGTTCGTGATTGGCGGCGCGCACGGATTGTCCCCGCGCGTGCGGGAGCGCGCGACACGTCGCCTGTCGCTCGCGCCGTTCACGCTGCCACACGAGCTCGCGCGACTCGTCCTCGCCGAGCAGATCTACCGCGCGGGCACGATTGTGCGCGGCGAGCCGTACCACAAATGATCGTTCTTCCGATGACTTCTTCGAGAGCTGCGTGATGAGCTTGCCAGGTTCGGCAACCGGTGTCGTGGTACGCACGGTCCCGCTCGGCGGCGGGTCGCTCTCCCGCGCGATTCAGGCGGGCGCGGCGCCGGCGGCGTGGCAGCTCGCGTGGCCGCGAGATCGGGCGGCGTGGACCGCCCGTGCGGAGTCGGTCCGCGCGACGCACGATGGCGCGTGGCTCGATGCGCTCACGGAGGCGTTTGGAAGTGTGGACTCACCAGCGCTTGCGCGTCGCCGCTCGGCCGCGACTCGTGGTGTCGTGGTCACCACCGGTCAGCAACCTGGCCTGTTCGGCGGTCCGGCGTACACGATCACCAAGGCGCTCTCGGCCCTGGCGCTCGCCGACGCGCTGGAAGCGGCGCTCGGCATTCCGGTCGCACCGATCTTCTGGGCGGCCACCGATGACGCGGATTGGCGTGAGGCGTCCGTCACGCACATCGTGGGAGAGCACGGGCTCGTCACGCTGTCGCAGGATGGCCCCCCGACCGATGGCATCGCGATGCGTGATGTCCCGTTGGGCGATGTGCGCCGGCAACTCGCGCTGCTGCAGGCGTCGTGCGGCTCTGTCGTGGCGCCGGAGGTGCTGGAGCAGCTCGCGGCTGCCTATGCTGGCGAGTGTACCGTGGGTGGAGCGTACGTGCAGTGGCTGCGTGCCGTGCTCGAACCACTCGGCATCAGCGTGCTCGACGCAGCGCATCCGTCCACACGTCGTGCGCTGGACAGCGGGCTGCGCATGGCGCTGCAGTCGGCTGCGCGTGTCGACTCGGCATTGCGTGCTCGCACGGCGGCCATCAGCGCGGACGGGTTCACACCGCAGGTCGAGCTGGTCGACGGATTGTCACTGGTGTTTGCCACGATCGACGGGGTGCGAACCCGTGTGCCGCTCGCGGACGCGGTGCACATGGCGGCCTCGCAGCCGGTTGGCGCACTCGGCGCGAACGTGCTCCTGCGCCCCGTGCTCGAGCGGCAGCTGCTACCCACGGTGGCTTACGTGGCGGGGCCCGGTGAACTCGCGTACTTCGCGCAGGCGACCGCGGTGGCCGATGCGATGGACGTCCCGCTGCCGCTCGGCGTACCGCGATGGGCCGCCGACTGGATCGAGCCACAGGTCGCGCGACAGCTGGAGCGCCTCGGGGTCAGCGACGAGGAGCTGCACGATCCACACGCACTCGAGACGCGGGTTGCTCGTGGTGCCATGGATCGTGATGTGCTCGACAGCCTCGAGCGGTTGCGCATGACGCTCGATGCACAGGTTGGCGCGCTCGGTCACGCGGTGGCGCAGGCCGACGCACTCGTGGCGCCAACGGTGATGGAGGGCGTGGCGCGCGACATCGGGCATCGCATCGATCGGCTCGAACGGCGGCTCGTGGCGGCCGTGAAGCGGCGGGAGCAGGCGTTGGCCCGCGACGTGGCGGTCGTGCGGGCGGCGCGTCGTCCGCTCGGCAGCGCGCCGGAGCGCGTGTTGTCCCTGGTCCCGGTGCTCGCACGACACGGACTGGCGGTGCTCGATCAGTTTCGCGACGAAGCGGCCCATCACGCACGCGCGTTGGTGCACGGTTCGACGCACCAGGCATCCGTGGCGTCTGACGAGCGCGCAGCGACGGAGCGCGCGACCTCCGCGTGACCACTCGGCCCGGAGGACGCGCGGCCGGCCTCGTCGCCGCCGGCATCCTCGTGAGTCGGCTCGCGGGGTTCGTGCGCACGTGGTTTGCGGCGCGGTATCTCGGAGCCGGCGCGGCGCAGGATGCGTACACCATGGCGCTGCGCGTCCCGAACGCGATGCGCAACCTGTTGGGTGAGGGAACGCTCTCCGCCGCGTTCGTGCCGGTGTATTCCGCATTGCTCGCGCGCGACGATACACGCGGCGCGCGCGCGCTCGCCAACGCCTTGCTCGGGGTGCTGCTGCTCTGCGTCAGTGCACTCACGCTGCTCGGCATTGCGCTCGCGCCTGTCCTCACGCAGGTCCTGGCGGCGGGCTTTGATGCGGAACGCGCGGCGCTGACGACGCGACTGATTCGCGTGCTGTTCCCGATGGCTGGGCTGATGGTCCTGAGTGGCTGGTGCCTCGGCATTCAGAACGCCCATCGTCGCTTCTTCCTGTCGTATGCCAGTGCGGCGATGTGGTCGCTGGCGCAGATCGTGTTGCTCGCCGGCTGGGGGACGCGTGCGGCGTCGATGACGCAGTTGGCGTGGTGGCTCGCGTGGGCGACACTTGCCGGCGCGGTGCTGCAGGTCGCGGTCCAGCTGCCCGAGGTGTGGCGGCTGGCAGGTCCGATCCGTCCGCAGTTCGCGGGAGTGTCGGGCGATGTGCGCACCGTGCTGCGCAATCTCGTGCCGGTGATCGGGACGCTCGGCGTGGTGCAACTCTCCGGCTTCGCCGACAGCTTCATCGCGGCCTATCTTGCCGAAGGCTCCGTATCGGTGTTGAGCTTTGCCAATCAGCTCATGCTGTTGCCCGTGGCGTTGTTCGGCATTGCGGTCTCGGCGTCCTCGTTGCCGGAGCTGGCGCGCGATCAGGCGGCGCTGGCGGATGATGCGGTGCGGCGGGCCGTGCAAACGCGTGTCTCGGACGGCTGGGTTCGCATACTCTTCTACATCGTGCCGAGCGCGGTCGTGTTCATCGCGTTCGGTGATCTCGTGGTGGGTATGCTGCTGCGCTCCGGGGCATTCGGCGCGCGTGAGCAGCAGCTCGTACATGGAACGCTTGCCGCGTACGCGGTCGGCTTGGTGGCGTTCTCTTCCAATCGCCTGTTCGCGACCGTCTTTCACGCGCGTCAGGACTACCGTTCACCGCTGCGCTTCTCGATGGTGAGCGTGTTCGTGTCGATTGCGAGTGCGGCCGGACTGGCCTGGACGTTTCGCGCACACCCGCTCGCGGTGGCGGGTATCGCACTGGGTGCGGCCGTCGGTGCCTGGGTGAATTTCGCGCTGCTGCGGCAGCGGCTCGGCCGCGAGCTGGGCGGGCTGCTGTCGGCGGGCGCGTCTCGTGCTGTCTGGCGAGTGCTGGGCGCCACGGCGAGTGCCGCCGCGGCTGCGGCGCTCGTGCGTCCGTTCACGCGGGCGTGGCATCAGTGGCTGGCCGGTCCGCTGGTGCTGGGCAGCTTCGCGGTGGTGTACCTGCTCGTCTCGTGGTGGTTCGGTTCGGGCGAAGCGGCGCGCTGGTTGCGCCTGCGCGCACGTCGTGCGGAGGGGGCAACGTGAGTACAACCGAGCGCATGCCCGATGCCGTGGCGGCCAAGGTGCCCAACCTGCCCGAGACGCCCGGCGTGTATTTGTGGAAGGACGCCGAGGGGACGATTCTCTATGTCGGCAAGGCCAAGCGGCTTCGTTCGCGTGTGCGCAGCTACTTCGCGGCCGATCATACAAGCCCGAAGACGATCGCGCTCGTGCGTCGCATTGCCGACGTCGACACGCTCGTGGTGCCAACCGAAGCGCACGCGCTCATCCTCGAGAACAATCTCATCAAGGAGTACCACCCGCGCTTCAACGTCGCGCTGCGTGACGACAAGTCGTATCCGTACATCAAGGTCACGCTGCAGGAGCCGTTTCCGCGCGTGTACGTGACGCGTCGACTCACGGACGATGGCGCGCGCTACTTCGGGCCGTACACCGATGTCGGTGCGATGCGACGCGCGCTCAACGTGGTGAAGCGGCTGTTCACCGTGCGATCGTGCCACTACGCGCTGCCGCGCGAGGCGCCCGAGCGGCCGTGTCTCGATTGGTTCATCAAGCGGTGTCTGGCGCCCTGTGTCGGCTACCAGACGGAAGCCGACTATCGTGGCATGATCGATGACGTGGTCGCGTTCCTCGATGGTCGTACAGGCGAGGTGATTCGTCGTGTGCGCGATCGCATGCTCGAGGCATCGGAGCGGCTCGACTTCGAGACGGCGGGAGAGCTGCGGGACGCACTCCGGCATCTGGAGAAGATGGAAGAGCCGACGGTCGTCCTCGAGGTTGAAGGTGGCGATCGTGACGTCGTCGGTTACGCGCGCGATGGGGAAGACGCGTGCGCGGTCGTGCTGCGCATTCGCGATGGCAAGCTGCTCGCGCGCGAGCACCGTTTGCTGGAGCAGGCCGAAGATGTCGACGATCCGATCGTGCTCACTGCCTTCCTGTTGCAATGGTACCGTACGGCACCCGGGCGGGCTCGACATCTGCTGCTGCCATTTGCGGCCGCCGAGCAGGAGGTCGTGGAGGAGGCGCTCGACGGAACACAGTTGCGTGTACCGCAGCGCGGGCCGCGGCGAGCGCTCGTGGATCTCGCCGAACAGAACGCGCGCCATCTGCTGGAGGAGTTCAAGCTCGCGGCGTTCGAGGCCGACGAGCGCGCCACCGATCCGGTGTACGAACTGCAGCGCGAGCTCGGGTTGCCGCGCGTTCCGCGCACGCTCGTGTGCTTTGATATCTCGCACGCGCAGGGGAAGGACACGGTGGCGTCGGGCGTCTGGTTCGAGAATGGGCGACCACGTCGGAGCGAGTATCGCAAGTACACCGTGCGCGATACGCCCGGCATCGACGACTTCCGGTCGATGCAGGAGGTCGTGGGGCGGTTCGTTCGCCGTCGGCTCGAGGAGGAGAAGGGGCTCCCCGATCTGATCGTGATCGATGGAGGCAAGGGCCAACTCAATGCGGCGGTCGACGCGCTGCGCGACGCCGGTGCACCGGGCCAGCTCGTGATCAGTCTCGCCAAGCGGGACGAGGAAATCTTCCTGCCCGGGCGCAGCGACGGCATTCGACTCCCGCGTCGTTCACCGGCGCTCCGGCTGTTGCAGCAGGCGCGCGACGAGGCGCATCGGTTCGCCATCACGTTCCAGCGACAGAAGCGCGCGACCCGCACGATCACGTCGGAGTTGCTCTCCATTCCCGGGGTGGGGCCGACGCGTCGGCGTTCGCTGCTGCATCGCTTCGGATCGGTGCAGGGGGTGCGCGACGCGGCGCTCGAGGACATCGCGGCCATCCCGGGATTTGGCCTCGCACTCGCGCGCGCGGTACATTCGGCCCTTGGCGTGGAGGTGCCGGCGTTGCTGGGCGAGGCCGACGCGCCGCCTGCCGATGCGACCGAACCGTCACCGCTGGATCGATCCGATGACGCGCCGGATGCGTCATCGCCCGATGCCTCTTCTCCTGTGCCTGCCGATTCATGACCTGGACGCTTTACTGTTCCGCGTGTGGTGCCGAGCCCCCGCAGCTGGTCGGGGCCACGATGTGTCCGAGCTGTGTGCAACCGCTGTTCGCACGCCATGCGTCGGTGCCGTCTGGCACAGCACTCGCGCCGCGCTGGGATATGTGGCGCTACGCCCCGTGGTTGCCGTTGCACGCGGGCGAAACCCCCGTGTCGCTCGGCGAAGGACTCACGCCGCTCATCGAGGCGCCCGCGCTCGCGCGGGCCGTGGGCGTACGGCGTCTGCGCATCAAGGACGAGAGCCGCAATCCAACCGGATCGTTCAAGGCGCGGGGCATGAGTGCGGCCATCACGCGTGCGAAGCATGACGGCATGCCGGGCCTCGTGGTCCCCACGGCGGGCAACGCGGGGGCGGCGATTGCGGCGTACGCCGCGGCGGCCGGGCTTCCCGTACGCGTGTTCGCGCCGCGCACGACACCGCGTCCCATTCTCGAGACGATCGACGCGCTTGGGGCACACCTCGAACGCGTCGATGGCCACATCGGTGATGCCGGCAAGCTGGCGGCCGCGTTCGCGGCCGAAAGTGGGTGGTGGCCGGTGGCCACGTTGCGCGAGCCGTATCGCGTGGAAGGGATGAAGACGATGGGGTACGAGCTGGCGGAGCAGTGCGATTGGCAGGTATCCGACGGGCGGTGGCGAAGGGACTGTGGGCATATGGAAGGCCATCGAGGAACTGCGCGCCGACGGGTGGTTGCCAATCGAAGCGCGGCAGCCGCAGTACGTCGTGGCGCAGGCCGCGGGATGTGCGCCGATTCACCGTGCGTTCACGGGCGGCGCCGACAAGGCCGACGCGTGGGTGGATCCGGTCACGTACGCCAGTGGTCTGCGCGTGCCGGGGCCGTTCGGAGATCGGGTGCTGCTGCGGATCCTGCGCGCCACGAACGGGTGCACGGCCGCGATTGCCGAAGACACGATGCGTGACGCGACGGCGCGCCTCTCGCACGCGACGGGTATCGACGCGGCGCCCGAAGGTGGGTGTGCGTTGGCCGCACTCGAGCAGCTGGTGGCGGAGGGGCGCATCGCGCGCACGGCCGATGTGGTCGTGTTCAACACGGGCGTCGGCGCGTCGTATCGGCCGTGATGTCCACCCGTCGTGTGTTCATGGTGGGGGCGACGGGCACGATCGGTCGGGCCCGGATTGTCCGTACACTCGCGTGGCGATGCGCCGGCGTACGATCGCGACGTGGAATGGCGCGCGGGCGACGTCACCAGTGCGGAATCGATCGCGCAGCACGGGCTTCGCGGTGAGCGCTTCGATGCGGTCATCTCCTGCATGGCGTCGCGCACCGGTGCGCCCGCCGATGCCTGGGCGATCGATCATCGCGCGCATTCGCAGTTGCTGCAGGCCACCAAGGCGGCGGGGATTCCGCAGTTCGTGCAGCTCTCCGCG
>JALOPN010000392.1 GCA_025453875.1 Gemmatimonadaceae bacterium
ACTGTCGACGCCATCCACGGCCACTCGCGCGTTGGGCACCGGCTGCTGATCGGGGCCGATCACGCGCCCCGTGATCGTGGGCCAGCGGTCCACGCGGGAGTTCGCCGGCGCCATGACGAGATCGATACGCCGCAACGGACGCTCGACCATCGCCACCTGCACCGCCCCCGAGGCGTACTCCACCGACGAACCCGCCATCACCAACTCGCCCTGCGCCGGCACCCCACACAGCGCGTATGACCCGGTGGAATCGGAGCGCGTATCGCGCTGTTCGGCTTGCCGCAAACGTGTGCGCGGCAGGATCGCTTCCCACTGCGCGGTAATGCCTGCGCCCGACACGCGTGTTCGATCATCGGCGAGGCGCACCGAGCCCACCAGCACGCCACGATTCACGTCGTTCGGGACGTCGGCGCGACAGACCGTGCGCCAGATCGTGGCCAACGACGGGGTCGCCACCGTCACATCAGTCCATCGCGCCCCGTCCGTGGGGCGAGACAGCACGATCGCACCCAGACCGATCTCATCGAGCGCCTCGTGATACACGGTGAGGCGTTGGACGGGCGCGTCGCTCACCACGGTGAAGCGGCCGAGCGAATCGGTGGGCACCGAGACGCCCGCCGGCTCGGCCAGCACGAACGCCTGCGCAAGCGGCGCACCGGCAAGACTGTCGAAGACCACGCCGCGTACGGTGTCCGGCGCGCTGCGAACGGGAGGAACGAGGGCGGCCGACGCTTCCAGCGCGCGTGCCTCCACGGCCAGCACGCCGAGCACGCTGGTGAACGCGAAGGCGGTTGCGAGGGCGCCACGGGCGGTGCCAGGCAGGCACCGCCGGCCACGTGGCGACGCGATACGTCGGGCAGAGAAAGAGGTCATGCGGGAAAGATCGTCGACCGGGAGCACGGACGCACCGGGGCGTCAGCCATCCAGCCCGCGGCGGGTCCAGACGAGGACCAGCGCGCAGTCGCGCCCGGAGGTCGCCGCAGCGAAATCCGCCGGGGCGTCCGCACGCGCGGCGTACCCCTCGACGCCGTGGAGCTCCGTGAACGGGAGCGCGTTCACCCGGTCGATGGAGGACGGCCTGCCATCCACGAACACGTGCACGCGACAGTTGCCGGCGCCGCGCATGCTCACCGGCCAATCGCTCGGGTCCGCGCCTGCGATCGTCCGACCCGCCCGGATGATGGGCCGCACCGTGATCCAGTCGAGACCGGAGAACAGCGTCGCCAGGCTCCCCGCCTCGAGCAGCTCCGCACGGCCGCCGACGATCGCTCGACTGGCATCGATGGCCGCACGCCGCCGCGCTTCAAACTGCGCGCGCGGCGAGGCAACGCTATCAGTGACGCGCACGGGGACGGCCACGCGTCGCCCATTCCGCACCTGCTCCAGTCGCGCGGCGCGCGGCAGCGTGATCGTGAGGGACGTGGACTCCGTCGCGGTGATGTCCACCGACTGCGCGACCGGGGCGTGTCCGATGGCCTGCGCCGACACCATGCGTGAACCCAGCGGGATGGCGGCGAGTCGGAACTCGCCCCACCGGTCGGCCAGCGCCTCTGCGTGTGCCACGTTGTCGACGGCCACGCGGGCTCCCTCCACGGGAAAGCCGGTCTCATCGACGATGCGCCCGCGCAGCACGCCACCGGGTGCATCACCGGTCGCACCGAGCAGCAAATCGATGCGACGCACCGCGTGCGCGTCACTCGCGAGGCGCACGACACCACTCGCGTACTCGCGACTGATCGCGGTGACGGCAAGTTCCGTGGTGCGCGGCACATCGCAGATGGCCCAGGTGCCCAGCGAATCGGTGCCTCCGACCACGCGACCTGCACCTCGACGCCAGCCAGCAGCACCGGGGTGCTGCCTGACGTCAGGGTGGGCGCTCGCCGCGCCGAGCCGACGAGCATCGCGCGCGTTGCCGCCTGCGTCGCGTTCAGCGGCGGCGCATCGGCGCAGAGGGCACGGTACAGTGTGGCGTACGACGGCGTCGCCAGCTGCACGTTGCGCCAGGGCATGTTCGACCCGGGCCGAGTGGCGCCAATGCCATCCAGTCCCATGACATCGAGTGCCGCGTGGTGCACCACCAGCTGCCGCACGAGCGAATCACTGACGAGCTCGAAACGCCCACGATCATCGGCGACCGCAACCGCGATGTGCGGACGCGCGACCACGAGCGCTCCGGCGAGTGGCTCCCCCGCCAACGAGTCGAAGACGGTGCCCACGATGGTGTCGCGCGTCACCCGCTGCGCCTTGAGCGTACACACATCACCAAGGACGAGCATCCCCGCGAGCGCCGCGAGGAACCATCGTGTTTTCACGGTCGCAATCCGAAGCGTGTCCAGAAGAGGATCACGGCGCAGTTGTCGCCCAATGGCTGATAGCGGGCTGGCGCGAACGCCACGTTGGTGAACACTTCGACCGCCGCGAGATTCTCGAGCGGAATCGCGTTCACTTCGTCGAGATTGGTGACTGTGCCGTCGAGGTACACAAAGGCGCGACAGCCGACGCGGCCGAAGATGTCGAACTCCGTGCTCGCGCGCCCTTGACGCTGTGTGACGATGATGCCGGGCGTCTGTTGCATCGCGGCGCGAAGATTCGGGAAACGCGCGAGCGCCGTCGAATCGATGACGCGTCCGAAGCCGGCCCGCTTGCGCAGTTCGAACTCGGCGCGGTCGAGTCGTACGTTCGCCTTCTCCGTCACCGTGACCCCCTCGATCTGCACAATGCGATCGAAGGGGATCTCGAGAGGCTCGTTGGCATCGGCGCGTACCTCGACGAGTTGACCGATGGGCTGGTAGCCGATCGCCCGCACGTAGAGCATGCGCGAGCCAAGGGGCGCGTCGGGAAACGTGAATCGTCCCGTGACGTCGGTGATGACGGGTTCGGCGGCACCGTCGAGCGCCAGCTGGATGTCGGCCAGCGGTGTCCCCTGGCGGTCCTTCACGACACCGGTGAGCCGACCGGTGGCATTTTCCGACGCGAGCATGAGATCGACGCGGCGCAGGGACCGCACATCGCTTGGCACGGTGATGATCCCCGAGCGGTACTCGCGCGAGACGGCCGCGAGGCTC
>JALOPN010000393.1 GCA_025453875.1 Gemmatimonadaceae bacterium
GCCGAGTTCCGTGAGGAACGGCTTGAACTGCGCCGTGTCGCTGATGGGGTCACCCTGAAAGAGCGAGTAGCCCATGCGGAAATCGAGGTTGGGGAGCAGGTCCGAGCGCGCCGAAATGGAGAAGTTCGACTCCACCAATCCGGTGGCTGCCGTGTCGGCGCGCACGAAGTCGTACGAAAGCGACGAGAAGTTGAGCGAGAGCAGCCGGATCTTGCGCCCCTGATCGGCCGCGGCCGCCGCACGCGCCCGCGTACTGCCGCCGGCCGACGTCGAATCAGCGGCCGCGCTGTCGGATGGCGCGCCAGGCGCCGGCGCGTCCTCCTCGCCTTCCGGCTTCTCCTGCGGCTTGAGGATAGCCCTGCCGCGTGCGGCCCGTGGCCTGCAGGAACTCGTCGCTCACGTTCGCGGCGGGCGACAGACTGTAGCTGAGGACCGGACTGATCGAGTGCCGGATGGCCTCGATCGGGCCCACGCCCGGGATGCGTGCGTAGAAGGTGGGCGACGAGGAGAGTCCGTACTCGAGGCGCTTGCCCTGCGACACGTAGCGACCACCGCTGAGTTCGGAGCGCACGATCAGGCCGGCCGCCTGATCGACGTTCACCAAACGCGCGGTGGGCGAGACGTTCCACGTACCCTGAAAGAATCGCGGCAAGTTGAACGACGGCGTCCAGTCGATGCTCGTGAAGAAACGCTGCGCGAACACACGCGTGGACACGAGCGACGTGTCCCGCACATCACGCACGATGCGCTGCTCCGGGTAGTCGTCGAAGCGCTCGATGATCGAGACCTGATTGGTGAGCTGGAAGTCGAAGATCTTGATCGGCGAGTCGAAGCCGAAGTTGGTGTTACGCCGCGACGCGCGCACGCGCGTACTGTCGAGGGCGCCCAGGGAGTCCCGTCCCACGACCCAGCCGAACTGCAGCCCCTGATCGATGTTGTCGGTGCGCGACTGATTGAACCGCAGACTCGGCGTCCATTCCACAGGACCCAGCTTGAGGGTTCCGGTCGTGAGGCTGAGGTTGGGCAGGTCCATGTCGACCTGCTCGCGTCCCGGATACTGTCGGCGCGTACCGCCGAGGCTCACGCGCGCGGGCCCGAAGCGCGTCTGGTAGTTGAGCTGCGACACCATCGTGCCCACAGCCTGCTGCGGGTTGAACGTCGTCTGCCGCTGCACCGTGGTGTTCTGCGTCCAGTTGACGTTCGCGGACAGTCGCGTGTCCTTACTGAACTGCTGATTGTGCCGCCAGGTGACGGCCGTGTTCTTCGTTCCGGTACTCTGCCCGGTGTATGTCACCGCAAGCCCACCGTCGATGAACCGGTTGATCCACTTGTAGCGCACGTCGGCGGTGCCGCGCAGCCAGCCCGGCGTGATCGTGTTGCCGCTACCGGCGGAGAGCCAGTCCATGGAGAACTGGGCGTCGGCGTAGTCACTCAGCGCGAAGAACCAGCCAAGATTCTCGACACGGCGCTGATAGTTCGTGCTGTTGCGCAGCAGTTCGGCCACGCCGAAGCTCGGTGTGAGCAGCCCGCTCCGGCGCCCCGATCGCGCACCCCGATCGCGCATCCTGGAACATGAACGGCAGCCAGAACACCGGTACTTCGCCGATGTAGAGCACGGCGTTCCGACCCACCACGACCTGCTCCGAGACGAACTTGATGTCGCGTGCGGTGAAGTGGAAATGCGGCTCGTCGTGATCGCAGTACGTGAAGTCGGCATCGTGGAAGAAGACGCGGCGCGCTCCCACCATCGTGGTGTCGTTGAACACCGTGCCCGACTCCGCCGTGATGAACAGGCGCTGTCCGGACATGACCGACGTCGCGAACTGGCGCGTCGTACCTTCGCCGGTCTCGAGATCATAGCGAATGACACCGCGAGCAACGAAGTCGTCCGCGTCGTCGGCCGAGGGGTCGCGCAACACGACCGTGTCGCCGGTCGCCAGCACGATCTTCGTGGAATCATCGTACACGATGGTGTCGCCCACGAGAATCGTCTCGTCGCGCTTGACCGCGGAGGGCTTGCCACGCATCACGAGCTGTCGTGAGGCCGTTTCGAAACGCACCTGATCGCTCTGGTACTGCACGGTGCGATAGCCGGCGCGCTGCATGAGATCGCGCATGATCGAATCGGGCTCGGCCCACTCCACGAGCACGCGATCCTTGCTCAGTTGGCGCGCGCCCGAGTCGGCGACGGCGCCGGTTGTGGTGCGCCGGGCCGCGCCGGGCGCCCCACTGGTACCAGACGGCAGCCCCGGTGGCTGTCCCGGGAGCACCTGTGCGTGCAACGCGTCAGGCACGCAGAGCGCAGCGAGCGTGAGGAGCAACGCACAGAGCGACGCCACCCACCGACGGCGTGGGGCGCGCGACATCACGCGATCGCCTCGCCCCCGATGGCCTCGGCGCGCGCCTTGCGACGCATCACGAGGCGCGACAGCAGGATGCCGCCCTCGTACAGGAAGTAGAGCGGAATGGCGAGCAGCACCATCGCGCTCACCGCGTCGCCCGGCGTGATGAGTGCCGACAGCGCGAGACACGCCACGATTGCATGGCGACGGAACTTGCTGAGCAGCGCCGGCGTCACGAGTCCGAACGCCGTGAGCGCCAGAATGAGGATGGGCAACTCGAAGGCCGCGCCAAACGCGAGGCACATGCCGAAGAGGAAGCCGAAGTATTCCTTGACCGTGAGGAACGCGTCGAACGCCTGCGTCTGGAAGCCGAGCAGGAACTTGAGCGTCACCGGCACCGCGAAATAGAACGCCAACGCGACGCCACACGCGAACAGCAGCGTGGCCCCGGCCATGATCGGGATCACGACACGCTTCTCGTGCTTGTAGAGCGCCGGCGAGAGGAAGGCCCAGATCTGGTAGCACACGACGGGGAGCGCGAACAGCAGCCCGAGACTGAACGAGGCGGTGATCACCACGTTGAACGGGTCGGTCGGGCTCGTATACACCAGTTTCTGCGAACTGATCGCCTGCAGCGGTCGCTGCAGATACGAGAGCAGATCGATCGACTTGGTGGACAGCGCCGCAAAGGCCGCGATGAAGCCCGCGCCAAGCGCGATCAGGACCTTGAACAGACGCCAACGCAGCTCCTCGAGGTGATCGAGGAACGGCATCTCGTCCTGCGGCGACGCGGGCGTACTAGCGGGCACGCGTGATCCCCCGAGGCCTCACGCCTCCGGCGGCATCGCGGCGAGCCGCTCCTTGGCGAACTCGGCCACGTCGGCGCGGGGGTACTGCTTGATGATCTGCTCCAACAGCGGTCT
>JALOPN010000394.1 GCA_025453875.1 Gemmatimonadaceae bacterium
TAGAACCAGATGATGCCCGGCAGCCGCGTGCCGGGCCGCCAGTCGCGCGGCAACGTGACGTCCACCCAGAAGCGGCTGCCATCGCGCGAGCGCACCACCTGAAAGCGCTTGCGAATCGCCCCCGTCACCTCCGGCGCGACATCGACGTTCCGCGTCAACTGCAGGGTCGCGTTGCTCGCCACGTCGCGCCGCCAGACATCCGGAATCGTGGTGCGCGATTGCCGACGAAACAGATACGACGACAGGTCATCATCCAGGGCGGCCACGAAGGTGTCGTGTGCATCGGTCGCACTCTCGAAGACGCGCGTGCGCGCGCCGGTCGCGATCTCGAGACGATCGAGCCATGGCCGCGGCGCTTCCTCGTGCCAGCGTGCACCCGGCGTGCGCGTCCCCTGCACGTACACGTGACGACCCGCGCCGCCCAGCACCACGCGCGATTCGCCGCGTGCACCGGGCACGGTCAGCAGGCGACCGTTGCTGCTCGTGTCGGCGCCGCCGCCCGCGTCGGGTCGTGCCCCACCGGGGGCGCCGCCGCCGATGGCCAGCGCCGATGGCCAGCGTCACCCCGCGCGGCAGACGCGTGCGCGACGTCGGCTGATCCACCGGCGTCACGATCACGCTGCCACTGTCATTCACGAACATCGTGCGTCCGTCGCGGCTGTAGGCGAGTCCCGTGAACTGCGTACCGCCGACGTACAGCGTGGTCGTGTCAGTGGGCCCGAAGGGCGCACGCCACTGCACGTAGCGCACGCCCGTTGTGCCGCGGCCGCCGTTACTCGTGCCGGCGCTGATGTTCTGCAGATACACGAGGCCGTCACCAACCGGATTCCACTGCACATTGCGTCGACTCGTGTCACCGGCAGCGGCGGCTCCGCTGCCGGCGCCCGCGCCACCCGTGCGCGGATTGGCTTCGCGCAGCGGCGTACGCGCCAACGTGACGAGTGCGCGACCCTCCAGATCCCACACTTCCTGCACCGTGCCGAACGACGATGCCGGCACGAGATACGAGAACGGTGGCACCACGCGCGTCACGCGCGCGTGCTGACCGTTCGGTGCGACATCGATCGCGCGAAACATCTGCGGCATCCCGATGCGCCGCTCGCGCCGCGTCGCCACGTCAAGGAGGGCAAGCTGGCCTGTCGTGTAGTACTCGAGCAGCGCCTTGTCGTGCGGTCCTTCGAGCAGACTGAAGTGCACGGGTTGCGGCACCGCGCGCGATTCCGTGAGGCGCACCTGCGGGCCGTTGTGCACGCCGCCATCGCCGAGCACCGGCACCGGGCCGCGCGTGCTCGGGACGAGCACGACGAGCAGCTGACGGCCATCCGCCGTCCACGCGAGCTCGGTCACGAGCGTCGCGAGCAGTGGTGTGCGGCTCACCTGCTGCGTGCGGCCGCTCGCCACCTCCGTCACGAACGCGTGCGACGCGGTGGTGAAGTTGGCGATGAACGCGATGTGCGTCCCGGTGGGCGACCAGGTCGGTGCCGCGAGCGATTGCGCACCGGCGGGCGCAGGCAGCACCCGTTCCGCACCGGTGCGCGGATCCACGAGCACCAGCGAGCGCACCGTGCTGGTGGTGAGGGCGCGTGCGCGATTGGCCGCCGTATCGACTTGCACGCCAGCCAACCACAGGTGCGCCTTGCCGTAGTCGCGAATGTCCCCGCGATCGGGTCCGCGCGTGCGCAGGAACCAGCGCTGATCGGGGCTGCGGTTCTCGAAGCTGATGTCGACGCGCGGCGCCATGATGATGCGTTCGACGACGGCCGGTGGCTTGACGAAGGTCTCCGTGCGGAGAATCGTCTGCGGGTCCCAACCGTCCTGCCGCGCCTGCTCCGTCACCGGTGCGACCGCGGCCGTGCCGGCCTGCGCCAGCGCGTGGCGCGTCGCGACGGTCGTGGTCAGCCCGAGCGCGGTCAGCAGGCGAGCGGCACCGCGCCACTGCGCGGCGGAGGGGACGGAACCGGGCAGGCGAACGCGGGGTGACATCCGGAAACTCCAGCAGGGGAAGACGAAGGGCCTCGCAGGCCGCATTGACCAACATTACGCGCCACGCGTGACCGCGCTGATCCGCGAGGCGTCTGTCTTCCCGGAAGGCCGGCGCCCGCTGCCCCCTCCGCGCCAGCCCCCGCCGGGGCCGGAACGTTCCCGCCTCACGAGCCATGACCGACGGATGGACCGACCGCGACGTCGCTGACCTCGCGGACGAGTACGAGATCATCGATGAACTGGGACGCGGCGCGAGCGCGGTGGTCTACCGCGCCCGCGCACCATCGCGCGCCTGTCGCACCCCAACATCGTCACGCTGTTCGCGGTACGCCGCCTGCCCTCGGCTGGCGGCCTCGCGCTGGTCATGCAGCTGGTGCCCGGGGGCACCCTCAAGGACGCGCTGGTCGCGCAGGGTGCGCTCGACCCGGAGCGCGTCGAGGCCATCCTGCGCGATGTCGCGGCCGCGCTCGCGTACGCGAACAACCGCGGCATCGTGCACCGCGACGTGAAGCCCGAGAACATCTTCCTCGACGAGGACACGGGACGCGCGCTGCTCGCCGATTTCGGGATCGCCTGGAGCATGGATCAGGAGTCGCGCCTCACCATGACCGGCGCGGCCATCGGCACACCCACGTAC
>JALOPN010000092.1 GCA_025453875.1 Gemmatimonadaceae bacterium
CCGTTCCCGCGCATGGTGTACGCCGATGCCATGGAGCGCTTCGGGTGTGACCGTCCGGACCTCCGCTATGGGCTCGAGCTGCACGATGTGACGCGCGTCTTCGGTGCGAGTGAGCTGTCGTTCATCCAGGCGGCAATCGCGCGTGGTGAGCGCGTGCGTGGCCTGCGCGTCCCCGGTGGGGCCGCGATGTCGCGCAAGCAGACGGATGAGCTCGAACAGCTGGCGAAGAGCGCCGGCGCCAGTGGCCTGATCGTGCTCAAGCGGACGGCCGAGGGACTCGAAGGCAAGGTGGCGAAGTTCCTCTCGGCGGACGCAGCGGACACGCTGGGGTTGGCGGAGGGCGAGTTGGGGCTGTACGCCGCCGGACCGGATCGCGTGACGTCGCCCGCACTCGATCGCGTGCGGCAGGCGGTGGCCGAGCGGCTCGAACTGGTGCCCGCCAACACCCACGCGTTCGTGGTAGTGACCGATTTCCCCATGTTCGACCGTGATCCCGACACGGGCGCGCTTGCCGCCGTGCATCATCCGTTCACGGCGCCGCACCCCGACGATCTCGCGTTGCTCGACAGCGCGCCCGAGAAGGCGCGTGCGTTGGCGTATGACGTCGTGTACAACGGTCTCGAACTTGGCGGTGGCAGCATTCGCATCAGTGATCCGTCGCTGCAGGCGCGCATCTTCGGCCTGCTCGGCATCGACGACGCGACGGCGCAGCTGCGCTTCGGATTCCTGCTCGAAGCGCTGCGCAGCGGTGCGCCGCCGCACGGCGGTATCGCGTTCGGTCTCGACCGCATCGCGATGCTGCTCGCGGGCGCGACGTCGTTGCGTGACGTGATCGCGTTCCCGAAGACCACGGCCGCGCGTGCGCTATTCGAGGGCGCGCCGTCGCCGGTTCCGCCCGATGACCTGCGCGAGCTCTCGCTGCGGGTCGCTGCGCGTGGGGCCGACGCGTGAGTTCGGTCCCCACCACGGTCCGCGTCCCCACCGAAGGCGTTGATCTGCTGCTGCTCGCGGGGATCAACGATGCCAATCTCATCGAGTTGGCGCGCATCACCGGCACGCGCGTCGCATTGCGCGGCGAGGGCCTCACGGTCACCGGGCCGGCCGATCAGGCGATGCGTGCCGAAGCGATCGCGCTTGGCATGGTTGGCACCATCCGCGATGGCCAGACGCTCACGCCCGACGACGTCCTGCGGCTGAGTCTCGATCAGCGTCCGGATGACATGGCGGCCCGCGCGGCGGGAGCGCTCGTGCTCCCCGGCGCACGTCGCACGGTGAAGCCGAAGACGCCGGGGCAGGGCGAGTACCTGCAGAAGATCCTCGAGCACGACATCGTCGTCGGCATCGGGCCCGCCGGTACCGGCAAGACGTATCTCGCGGTCGCGGCGGCGGTCGATGCCCTCATGCGCAAGCGCGTCCGGCGCATCGTGCTGGCGCGACCCGCTGTGGAAGCGGGCGAGAGTCTCGGCTTTCTGCCGGGCGACATGCAGGCCAAGGTCGACCCGTATCTGCGACCGCTCTACGACGCGCTCGACGATCTCATGCCGTACGAGCGCATTCAGAAGGCGCTCGATTCGCGCACGATCGAAGTGGCGCCGCTGGCGTTCATGCGCGGGCGCACGCTTGGCGATGCGTTCGTCATTCTCGACGAAGCGCAGAACGCGACGCACATGCAGATGAAGATGTTCCTCACGCGCCTCGGCGTGAACTCCAAGATTGTCATCACGGGTGACAAGACGCAGGTCGACTTGCCGCGTCGCGAGGAGTCCGGGCTGATGCAGATCGAGCGCATCCTGCACGGGATCGAGGGCATCGCCTTCCACTACTTCAGTGACGCGGACGTCGTGCGCCATCGTCTGGTGCGCGACATCATCCGCGCGTACAACGAGGATGCCGCAGGCGGCTGACCCCCCGAGTACGGTGCGCTCCGGCTCACCGATGTCCGGCTGGCGCGACGTCGTCGCGCGCGCCGGCGCCGGTGGCGTGCTGGCCATCGTGCTCGCGATCGTGGCGATTGTGGCCCTGCCGCCAGGCGAAGGGCTGCGGACGCCAGTCTACGAGATCGGCGCCGTGGCCGAAGAAACGGTGATCGCGCCGTTCGCTTTCCGTGTGCCGCGTCCGGCGGACGAACTCGCGCGGGAGCGGGACCGGGCCGCGAGTGCGGTCGCGCCGCTCTTCCGCTTCGCACCGGATGCGCTCGACAGCGTGCGAGCGCGGCTAACGCGACTCGACTCGGCGCTCAATGACGTGCCGGTGGGCACACCCGAGGACGCGGCGCTCGCCGGCGAGCGCATTCGCGCACGCGCCGAGCAGGCTGGCTTGTCCTTCACGCCCGAAGAGGCCGAACTGCTCGCGTTCCCGAGCCGGCGCGAGGCGTTGTTCACGGCCGTGCGTCGGACGTTCGAGCGCACACTTCCCGATGGCGTCGCGCCGTCGCGCGCGCTCGACGGGTTGCCCGCGACGGTACGCGTCGGACGCGATGGCGACGAACGCAATGTCGCGACCGACGCGGTGCAATCGTGGAGTGACGTGCTGCGGGTCGCGCGTTCGGTGCATCCACAGGCCTCGTCGGCGGTGGCCGATGGCGCGTATCAGGAGTTGTTGACGGGGGTCTTCGAGCCGTCGTTGCGGTACGATTCGACCACGACGGCCACGCGGCGCGCCGAGGCGATCGCGCAGGTGATGCCGTGGCGCTTCGAAGTGCGCAGTGGTGAGAAGATCGTGGGCGCACACGAGATCGTGCGTGAGGAGGATCGGGTGCGCCTCGAGACGCTGCGGAACATCGCCAACGGTGGCGCCGTGGGCGGCATCGGTTCGTGGCGACTGCTCGGCGCCTTTCTCGTCGACCTCGCCGTGCTCTCGATCTTCGTGCTCACGCTGGCCTTCTACCGTCCGGAGCTCTACGCGCAGCCGCGCACCCTGCTGGTGCTCGGGCTCTCCTTTGCCGTCGTGCTGCTCGGGGCCGCGTTCGCCGTGCGTGGAAGCGCCGTGCCGGGGGTGCTCATCCCCGTCGGTGCTGCGGCGTTGCTCATCAGCATCCTCTTCGATTCGCGGATCGCGCTGGTCTCTGCGCTCGTGATGTCGGTACTCATCGGCGTGCAGCCGGCGCTGCGTGGCGGGGCGACGCTCTTTCTGGTGCTGGCCGGCGGCGTGGCGGCGGCGTTCAGCGTGCGCGCGCTGGAGCGGCGCACGCAGTTCGTTTCGTCCATTGTCGCGATCGCGGGTGCGTACGCCGTGGCCGTCCTGATTGCGGGCGCCGCCTACGGCTGGAGCTCGGCCGAGATGCTCGAGGCCGTGTTCCTCGGTGCGCTCAACGCCGTCGTGTCGGTTGCACTCGCGATGGCGCTGCATCCGGCCGCCGAGGAAGTGTGTGGTGTCGACACGTATCTCAAGTTGCTGGAGTGGTCGGATCTCAATCGGCCACTGCTGCGTCGCCTCGCGCTCGAGGCACCCGGCACCTGGGCGCACACGCTGTCGATGGCCAATCTGGTGGAGTCGGCCACGCGTGTCGTGGGCGGCAATGCACTCCTCGCGCGTGTGGGCACCTACTACCACGACATCGGGAAGCTCGCGCGTCCCGAGTTCTTCGTGGAGAATCAGGGTGGCGATCGCAATCCGCACGATGCGCTCAAGCCCACCGCGAGTGCGACGATCATCCGTGATCACGTGCGCGAAGGGCTCGAACTGGCCGATACGCACCGCGTCCCGCGCGCGGTACGCGCGTTCATCGCCGAACATCACGGCACGAGTTCCATCACGTATTTCCTCGAGAAGGCGCGCGTGCGTGACGCGCGGGCCGCGCAGACCGAGGCATTTCGCTATCCCGGTCCACGACCGCAGAGTCTCGAGACGGCCATCTGCATGCTGGCGGACGGCGTGGAAGCCGCCGCACGGGTGCTCCCCGATCCGACGCCGGAACGCGTGCGTGAGGTGGTGGACAGCATCGTGCACACACGAGTCGAGTCGGGACAACTCCGTGACGCGCCCATCACGCTGCAGCAGCTTGAACTGGTGAAGGATGAGTTCGTGCGTGTCCTCTCCGCGATGCGGCATCGTCGTATCGAGTATCCCGGCAGCGCCGGGATCACGCGCGCGGGTGCCGCCCGTGGCGATGGATCGTCTCCAGCCCTCCGCTCCTGATGTCGTCGCGACCGTCCCGAACGCCTCGATTCGAGGTCTCGGTTACCGCAGAGGGTGTCCGATCGCCCGTCGCACCCGCACGCCTCGCCGCGCTCGCCGAAGCGGTGTTGCGCGCGGAACGGGTGCCGCGCGCCCGCATCAGCATCGCGCTGTTGACGGCGCCCGCGATGGCGCGTCTCAATCGCACGCACCTCGGGCACCGCGGCGCGACTGACGTGATCACGTTCGCGCTCGGCGACGATGGTGCCGGTGTGCTCACCGGAGACATCTACATCTGCCCCGAGGTCGCCCGTCGGCAGGCGCTCGAGTGGGGTGTCGGCATTCGCGAGGAGCTCGCGCGGCTCGTGGTGCACGGGTGCCTGCACGCGTGCGGCTGGGATCATCCCGTCGACGCGGCACGCGAGCAGTCCGCGATGTGGCGCCGTCAGGAGCGTCTGCTCGCGCGCTGGTGGACGGCGGTGTCCGCGCCCGCATGAGTTACACACCGTGGGTGGTTGCCGTTGCCGCGGGCACAGTCGCCGCGATCGCAACGGTGGCGGATGGCGCGTTGCTGGCCAGCGTGCCGATGCTCGAGTCGCCCGATCGCGAGGCGAGCGACGCGCGCGCTGATGGTGCGCGCGTTGGCGTCGAACGCACGTCGGGTGGACGGACCTTGCCAGGCCGTGAGCGGGCCCATCGCGCGCTCGCGTTTCTGCGCGTGAGCATGCACGGTGTCACCGGCGGCGCGTTGGCGTTGGGGCTCGTGGATGGTGTCGGCACAACGCCGCTGTCCGTATTGGCGCTGGTGGCCGTCGCCCTGCTCACCATCCTGATCACGGAGAGCGTGGCGCGCGCGCTCGGTGATCTGTTTGCCGAACGCGCAGCGGATCGCCTGGCCGCATTCACGCGCGTCGTGGAGCTGCTGCTGGCACCCGTCGTGCTCATCGGCGCGTGGCTCGATCGGGTCTTCAATCTCTGGACGGCGCCCACGGGCAAACCGCTCGACGATCGCGAGACGGCGCGTGAGCAGGCGGCGGAGCAGTTCCGGCAGGTGGTGGAGGCCGAACCGGCGGTGTCGAACGTCACGCGTGATCTGCTGCTGGGCGTGTTCGACTTCGGTGAGACGACGGTGGCCGAAGTGATGGTCCCGCGTGTGGATATGCTGGCCCTCGATCGCGACGCACCGTGGAGTGAAGTGGTGGCGCGCGTGCGCGCCGCGCATCACTCCCGCATGCCGGTGTACGTCGATTCGGTCGATGAGATCGTCGGCATCCTGTACGCCAAGGACCTGCTCCCCTCGGTGATCGAGGGCGAGGAGCCGGCCAACGGGTGGGCGTCGCTGGTGCGCGATGCGCAGTACATCCCGTTCACCAAGCGCATCGCGGATCAGCTGCGTGACTTCAAGGCCACGCAGACGCACATCGCGATCGTCGCGGACGAGTACGGCGGTACCGAGGGGATGATCACGATCGAAGACATCCTCGAGGAGCTGGTCGGAGAGATCCGCGACGAGCACGACGATGAGGAGCGGCACATCGAGGAAGAAGATGGGGTGCGCTATTGGGTGTCGGGACGCCTCACCCTCGATGACCTCTCCGACGCGCTCGGTGCCGACTTCCACCATGAGGAAGTGAGCACGATCGGTGGCTTGATCTTCGAACTGCTGGGTCGGGTTCCGCGCGCTGGCGAGCAGCTGGAAATCGCGGGCTTTCGCGTGATTGTGGAGCGCGTCGTGCGCCGCAAGGTGGCGCGTGTGTTTCTCGAGCGCCGAAGCGTCGATGTCACGTCGGACGAGGCGGAGTCGGACGAATGACCCGCAGCCTGATCATGCTCGGCGCGACGGCCATCGTCGCCATCCTCACGGCGGGTGCCACCGCGGTGCGCTCGGTCAATCGCCTCTGGTTGCGCTCCTGGATCGAGCGCGGCGAGCAGGACGAGCGGCTGGAGCCGGTCCAGCGCTTCGTGGATCGACCGAAGCGACTGATCATGAGCGCCACGACGGGCGTCGCACTGACGGTCGTGCTCGCGGGCGCCGGCCTCACGCTGCTCGATGCGCGTGACCCCTGGCGCCTCGCGCAGAATGCGGTCGCGCTCGCGTTGCTCGTCCTCACACTGGGGCAGTTGCTCCCGCGTGCGATCGCGCGTCGCTGGGCGCCGCAGCTCGTGCCGGTGTTCGTGCCGCTGCTTGGCACGCTGGCCGTGGTGCTCGCGCCATTCCGCCTCATTGCGCGTCGCGTGGCGCGTGGTATCGCGCGCGTCATTGCGCCGCGCACCCCCGTGCTCACGGACTCGTCACCGAGTGCCACCGAGGGATTGGAAGAGCTGCTGCAGGACGGCACACTCGATGGGCTCGACGCGCGCGAGGAGCTCGCGATCATCTCCGGTGTGGTGAAGCTCACGGGAAAGACGGCGGGCGACGTCATGACCCCGCGCTCCGATCTCTTTGCGCTCGACGAAGCGCTGCCCCCCGAAGAGCTGGCGCGACGCATCGCTCAGTCCGGCTTCAGTCGGGTGCCGCTCTATCGTGGCACACTCGACACGCCGGTCGGCATGCTGCACGCCTTTGACGTGTTTGTCGTCGCCGGCCGCGAACGGCCGGCGCTGCGACCGATCACCGAGGCACCGATGACCCAACCGGCGGGCGAGCTCCTGTACGCCCTGTTGCGTGCTCGACGCCAGCTGGCGATTGTGCGCGCACCCGATGGCACCGTCGCGGGTCTGGTGACGCTCGAAGATCTGTTGGAGGAACTGGTGGGCGAGATTCGTGATGAGCACGACGAACCGGCGCGGCCGAGCGCGGCGTCATGACGGCCGAGACCTCTGCATCGGCTGCGGCCGGCGGTACGGGACACGCGGCCATCGATCGGCTGCTGCTCGACTTCAACGCGGGTCGGAAGCCCGCACTCGCGCGCGCCGTGTCGATCGTCGAGAACCAGCGCGCGGGGTTCGACGCGTTGTTGAGTGCGCTGCATCCGCGGCTCGGGCGGGCGCGCCGCATCGGCGTGACGGGTCCGCCGGGCGCCGGCAAGAGCACGCTCACCACGCAGCTCGTGCG